>URCX01000019.1 GCA_900546465.1 uncultured Bacteroidota bacterium
ACCTATAAGAGTCCAAAAGTTAGTTAAAAGTGTTTGAGTTCTAAGACTTGCATGAACAGCATTGTCTGTTCTATTGATAAGATTGCCTTCATATTCCACCTCTATTCCTATTCCCTCAGGCAGAATATCTCCGTCTTCTATGCTTACGCTTGTTCCACTCTTTATTATGTATTTAGGGCTTGTATTCCAATTTTTCCTTATCCATGTGCTTTTATCGCCGAAACGGCTGCCGCTTGCTTTACTTTCATACACGCCACCATCTGCTGCCGTCATGTGAACAATTTTTCCGTTTTCTATCACAAAGGCAGGAGAACTCAAGCCGTCGTTTAATGTATTCACTATGTCTTGTGCGGATAGTCCGTCGCTTTGGCTTATTACATTGGTGGTATCATTCTGCAAATTGCTATTAACCGCAGGTTTGTCTGTGCCGTTATAGCAGTTGGAGATGGTTACGCTATTTGCAGAAGAAGATGGATTTCCTGCTATTCCGCAAGCATAAGATTTCGAGCTACTGCCATTCTTTGTTTGAACTGTTCCCGAAGCATAGCAGGCATTGATTGTTCCTCCGGAAATTTCTCCGACTATACCGCCCGCATAACAAGTCTCCGCAGTTAGAGTTGCTCGCTCTGCACTTACAGTATTTCCGACAGAAGAGGAATACTCTACTATTCCGCCTGTCATTTGACCTATCAAACCTCCTGTTATGCTTCTGCTCGTTATTGTAGTTCCCTTGACACAGCAGTTGCTTACAGTTCCGTTTCCCATTATACCAATTAGACCTCCTGAAGGTACTTTATTACCCCAATTATAACCGGTATTAGTAGAATAAGTACAACTTGTAACTGTAATATTCTCTATTCGTCCATTGCTGAATTTTCTGCACAACAAGCCTCCTGAACTTACCCTACGTTCTGATACCGTTACCCTGTCAATCACAAGGTTCTTTACTTCTCCGCCGCTTATCTCATTAAAAAGAGTATTATTCTGGTTTCCGCTCGATTTAATAGAAAAACCTTGACCGTCGTATGTCCCGGCAAATGACTTGGCAGGAAATGTATTGTTAGGAAACTCTATATCTGTCGTCTGCTTATAATTGCCCGTGGCATTATCCGGTATATTCAAGAAATCCTGAAAACTCGCTATTTCTGTTACCTCTTGTCCTTGCATATTTCCGCCGGACAATATGGCAAGGGTGAATAGGACTGTCGCTAAAAATAATCTTTTCATGATGCTAATCCTCCTTTTTGTTGTTACGATAAACTTTCACTCCGGCAAAGCCGCCTGCCAAGCCCAACAACAATAATGTTGCAGGGGCGATTGGAGCTCCTGCTCCTTTAACGCTATTTGCTCTGTCTGCGTCAGCGAAAGAGGTCTTACTCGGAACAGGTGGCATTTGTGCCATAACCGCTGATGACAGGCATAAGAATAATGCCATAACTGAAATCGCTTTCTTCATAATATCAATCTTTATTTTTGTTGTTATTGAATAAATTATACCTTTTAACAATTTGCAAAGATACAAGCTCCGCACAAAATGACAAAATCCTGATTGACAGGCTTGTTAAAATCCAAGACCTCTATTCCTTTCCTATTGTAATTATTTGGGATTTTAATTTTCGGGGGGGTAATTTTAAGGTATTGCTATTTATCAGTCTTACAATTTCTTTCTTGGGGCATTCGCAGAACCATAAAGGATAAAATTTTATTCACAATTCACTTTTAACATTTTCGGGTGGAGATTTTCCGCTTTCTCTCCCTTGTTTTGCCCCTCTTCAAGCGGCGAAATCGTAATTTCGAGGCAGAATTTTCGCTCTGTTTTCACCCGAAAATCCCTCCTATTCACAGATAAGAGAAGCGAGCTTCCGGAGGGGAAGAAAAGGAAGAAAAAGTCAGTTGAAATTCTTTCGCCCTTTCATCTCCACTGAAACGCCGAAAGAATTTCACGAAACGCCCTTTTAGAAAATTAAAAGGGCGTTTCGGCAAGATGCTGATACTCAATATTCTTGCAACAGTCAGAAATCAAAGTTCCGTAACTGCTTTTCCCTCTCATTATTCTGCCTATTCTAAATTTCCTGCAAGTATGCAGTAAATTTAGAATGGGAGGATAAAGCGGAGGATACAAGTCTGCTTGTCGGTATCACTCGCCTGCATTCTTGTCATTCTTCAAATAGTATAATACGGAATGATAATCAAGTCGGAACATTTGTTCTGCGGCTTGTTGCAAATCGCAAATGCTTACGTTGTTGTAAAACTCTCTTTCTTTGTTTATCCAATCCGGTTCGCCCAAATGGGTGTAGTATGCAAGGTTCATGGCTTTATCGAGAATTTTCATATTGGAGAATGTTGCGGAAGCCTCGTTTTTGTTTTTCATCTTACGGAGTTCCTGTTCGGCAATAGGGTTTTCGCATACGGAGTTCAACTCCTGCCATATTGCTTCTTCTCCTTCTTCCAAGGATATGCCGTCGCAGTATTTTCCCATGACGATAAACAAGCCTGCATCATCGTCTCCGCTTATGAAAGCATTGATTTCGGTGAAGAGTTTCTTCTCTACGACAAGGCTTTGATACATTCGGCTGCTTTTTCCGTTTGAAAGCACATCGCTCAAAAGGTCTTGGACGAAATATTGTCTGTCTTTGCGACTGCTCATAGGAAAGATTATGCAAATAAGATCGGAGGGGACATCACGGAATACTTTTATTCTACGATTGTCCTTTTGTTCAGGTTCTTGGGAATAGGCAGGAAAGATGGTTTGTTTGTATGGCATTTTGCCGAATGCTCTTTCGGATTCTTCTCTTACTTTGCTCAATGAGACATTTCCGGATATGGAAAGAATTGCATTGGAGGCTTGATAGAAGTTATCGTAGAAACTCCTGACTTGTTCCAAGGAGGCATTTTCTATATGCGAAATATCGCTGCCTATCGTCTGCCATTTATATGGGTGAACCTTATATGCCAATCGTCTTATCTCTGTCCATAAATCACCATAGGGTTGATTGATATATCGTTGTTTGAATTCTTCTATGACGACATTGCGTTGCACTTCAAGGCTTTGTGCATTGATATTAAGGTTCTGCATTCTGTCGGCTTCCAAATCCAAGGCGTATGGAAGAAAATCCGCAGGAAGGGTCAAATAATAGTTCGTGAAATCGTTGTTTGTGAAAGCATTGCTCTCCCCTCCCATCATCTGGCATGCCTGATCGTAGCTTTGGAAGTTTTTACTGCCTGAAAACATGAGATGTTCAAACAAATGAGCGAAACCCGTTGCCTGCGGGTCTTCATTCTTCGCTCCCACCTTATATAGGAGGTTCACCGCAACCAAGGGAGTTTTGTTGTCTCGGTTCACAATCACTTTCAGACCGTTGTCAAGTTCAAATTCGTTGTAATCAATCATCGTTTGAGTTTTTTATATCTTTGGTACAAATGTCCGCATAGTCGCAATAGCGGCACACATCTTCATTTCCATCTGCTCTCCAGCCTCCGACATCTTCGGAAAGCATGGAAGTCATCAGTTGTTTCATCTGTCTGTCAAAGGCTTCGTGTGTCTGTCTGTCGTAAATATAGCTTTTAACTTTGTTGTCCGAACTTTTGAGTTTATGTATGTAGATTATTTCCAGCTTTATCGGATTTCCTCTCCACAGAAGCCACGCATAAAACATGATTTGAAAGAGATATTTCGCTCTTTCCTTGTCGGAAGGGTCGAACAAAGCTTCCACCGTCTTGAATTTCTCTTCGCTCCCTCCTGTCTTATAGTCGCACAAAACAAGCATTCCGTCTTCGGAGTCTATACGGTCGATAAGTCCGCCGAAGTTAAGCCTGGTTCCGTTCACCTCAACGCTCTTTTTAACTTCTTTCTCTGCTGCAATAAAGCTGCGAGAAGGATTATAAGCATCGTAAGCTGCAAGATTTTCAAGATAAGTTGCTGCCATATTTCTGTGCATCTGCAACATAAGTACTTTTTCTTCTTCTTTGAGCTGCTCAAAACTCTCATCAACACAGTCGGAAAAAGTTTTAGTTCTTTTGCTCTGCTCAAAACGCTCGGCAGCTCCGTGGAAAAGATTGCCAAAAGCAAGGTAGGTATAGTCTTCATCGAGCTTTGAGATTGACAACTTCAAAACTCTTTCATAGAAGAAGCCGAGCGGACAGGCTATATAGTCGTTGAGGTATGATGCCGAAAAGAAAACCTGCTCGCTCTCGTCTGTTCTCTTGCCGCAAAGCAGCATTTGCACGGTGGCGGCGTTCTTTGGCGGCAGGTATGGTTCTATATGTTCGACGCTTTTGTTCTGTTCAAGGTTCAGATAGTTCACCGGACGAGCCGATTCGACTCTCAGTTGTTGCAAAAAGCAACTCATTTCTTCCGTGTCTTTATTTGCCGAAACGGTATTGAAGACATAGTCGATGTTTCGGGCATTGTGCAGCAGACGATAAAAGTAGTAGGCGAAGACCGCAACTTTTTTCTCGTCCGTTGTCAGGTTGAAACACTGCCGAAGACTGTGGGGAATAAAAGTAATGGTGTTTGAGACCGCAGGAATTTTGCTGTCTGTTGTCGAAAGCATGAGTATATGGTCAAAGTCGAGACTTCGGCTTTCCAAGAGTCCCATTATTTGTATGCCATCGGTGGCATCGGATGCAAAAGGCATGCTTTGTTTCTGTAACAGACGCAGAAGTGTTTTGGCAACAAAGTTCTTCGGCAAGTCCCCGCCCACAAAATCGAGCGTTCTCTCAAACTGCTCTATCGTTCTGATACTTGCGAAGCAGGCTTCCTTGTCCTTGGGTTCGCAATCGGGTGTCAAGGCCTTGGCTGTCAAAAAGTCTTTAAGCTCATTCAGTTGTTTTGCAGTGCTTTTGTCCTTGACAGACATTTCGGAAAGATAATCGGCAATCTGTTCATAGAGAGTACTGAGACTGAAAGGGTAACCCATGGTGATATTCACCCGTGTCGTCATGCCATTTATCTGCTCGGGCAGAGCCTTGAGGACAAAAGGCAGCAGGTTCTCATCGTTCAGTATGATTGCCATACGGTTCTGTTGCAGGCTTTCGCCGTATTCGCTCTCCAATCTGCCTATCCATTGACTTATATAGCTTGTTTGCGATACAGAATAAGTTGTGGATATGATATTCAGGCTGCCATCGTTTGAGGCAATCTTGGAAAAATTATTTTGTGAGAAGCTCTCATCGTGAGGAAACTCTTCTATGTTCTTTCGCATGAACAATCCAGCCTCATTTAAGCGGTTTGAGGTATAGTAGGTGTCATAGTCCCAGAAGTAAAGAGTAGTGTGCTTGTCCTTAATATGGTGAAAGATTGCCCGCTCACTGCTGTTTAATACATTGAAACCCACAAAAGCGAAGATGTCGTCCGCAAAGTTCTCTTCTTCTGCTTCAAGTCTCTCGACCAAATCCCGATATATCATTCCCGAATAGGCTATGCCATATTCGACAAGAGTTTGCTTGTAAAGGGAATAAACTTCAAAAAGACAATTCCAAACCTTGGTGAAATTCTGTTTCAGTTTGCTTTCTGTGGAGTAGAGTTTCTTGAAATCGGCAAAGTATTGAGAAAGTATGTCTTTCTGATTTTGGTCGAGAAACTCAAACATGTCTTCAATTTCCTTCTCTTCGCTCAAAGTAGTATAGAGCTTAGCCGCATCGGCAAGGTTCTTATCCACATCGTCAAAGTCGGAGAGTATTGTCTTCCCCCAGAAGTAAAAGTTCTCGAAACTCTCCCGTTCTTCTCCCTCGGCGAGTGGATTATGGCTGTACCACACCTGTTGATAGCAAGTGTAGAGAAGGTATATCAGGCTCAACTCGTCTGCTTCGGTATATGGAGAATGTCGCCTGACAAAGTCGTCTATGGTATCGCACTCGGGAAGAAAAAACACACCCTGTTTAATTGATTGATACTCTTTATCAAAATACTTTATAGCTCTACGGTTGGTGAATATCAAATGGAGATTTGCGATGTTTTCTTGCGACATTTCGCTTACACGCTTTGCCACCATCGAAAGAAAAGAACCGCTGTATGTATGTTGGTTGGTCATCTTATTTGCCTGAATTAAAATGCTACTTGAACTATATGCCGATTGATACTCTCAGGTAGGGAAGCGAATAAATCACTTTCGCTCTCTACCGCCCACAGATAGAGTTCCACCTCTCCGAAACCCATTGTCCTCAACCTGCGTCCGTATTCTTTTATCTGGTCATGGTATCTGCTCAGGCTATCTGCCGATTTGATGAACTTATAATCTACCACTATTGCCTTATTATCTCGTATCATTACCCTGTCGGGTCGCTTGACGGTCTCTCCCTCAGCTGCTGAACTGTCGGCAATCGAACGTTCGTTCATCACTCTGAAAGTACCGTCGAACCAATGTTTTTCTTTGACATCGGAAAGCATGCTCTCGATTATGGGCTTCACCGCTTGGGCATCATCAACATTTAATCCCGACAACGCTCGAGGGAGGTCGGCTTCTGTTTTTATGCGTGAAAGTACTCCGTGAAGGAGCTTTCCCCATTTTGCTCCGGCATTCTCTTTCTCTTGGTTGAGTTTATCAAAGTAATCGTTTGCAGCTTTGCTTAGTGCATAATCTATTCCCTCGAAGCCGAAGTTGCTTTTGTTTTTCACTTGCAAGGTCTCGGCTCTTTGGAGAAAAGGATTAAGGCTTGTTGCTTCGGCTTTGGTGTCTTGCTTCTTTGGTGTCGGCATACCCAAAACGACGGTGGAATCTCCGCTTGTCTCACTCTCTGCACTCATTATACAGTTTTCAACCGATATAAGGTGATTATAGACGATGGCAGAAACCTTTGATGGTATTTCTTTGAGCAAATCCGCCTTTGAAGGGCTCTGTGCCACCATGCTGAGGCAGTGCTTTGGTCTGGTAAAGGCTACGTAAAGCAGGTTAATGTTATCTATCTGTTGCAGCCATTCCTCCTCAGCTGCCATCTCGGCATAGGCGATGCCCATTTGTCGCAATGATTTGAGGCTTGTCTCGAAGACTTTTACTGCTTTGTCGGTCGCAAAATTTTCCTGCCACACCGTATGTCGATTATCTATCATGTTCCAATCGCAGAACGGCACTATGACAACATCGTACTCCAATCCCTTGGATTTGTGTATTGTTTGCAGTTCAAGTGAGTTCTTATCCTTTTTGACGGTTACGCTTTCTTCGTGCATTTTGTCCGACCAATAAGACAAAAAACGGCGTATGTCATTGCCGTTTCGACTGCAATAGCTTATTAACTTGTCGCAAAATGCCATGACAAAGGTGTCATCGGAATTTATGCCGAAGTCTCTAATCAAGACAAGCACAGTATCGATGAGAGAAAGCGGAACTTGGTTGCTGTCTTTCAAGCCATCAAGGTTTTCAAGCCCTGTAAAGTTTTTCAGCCAATAGGCTGCGACAGTGTCTTTGCGGTCGGATATGTATCTCAAAAGATATATTATCTTTCTGACCTCGGCTGAGGCATCAAGGGCAAAGGCATCGAGCGAGCAGGGATTGTATTTGTATTTCCTGTTTTCGGACTTGTCCAAATCTTTGAGGTACTTCGCCATCTTCCTTGCCTTGTCGCGATTTCTGAACAGCAACACTATGTCGCCTATGTCGTAACCTTGGTCGAGGAAGTAGTCTATCTCTTCCACCGTCTTTGCCATCACAAGTTCGTCGGCATCATCTTCTTTCTCTTTCTTGACAAAGTTAAATCTCAATTCGCCTTGTCCGAGTTTCTTCTTAGGCGTCTGCGGCTCTATGGGAAAGCCTGCAATGTCTTTGAATACTTTTCCGAAAAAACGATTGTTGAATTCGACTATATTTGCGTCCGTTCTGTAATTATCGCTAAGCGAATGAGGATTACAAGAGAGTTTGTAATCATTATTATTCGGTTTGTCGTATAGGTTTTTGAGTATATGCCAATCGCCATCGTTCCATCTGTATATGGATTGCTTCACATCACCAAAGACGGCACAGTCTCCTCCTATGGAGAGGCACTCTTTCAACAAAAATTCAAAGTTCTTCCATGCTTGCAAAGAGGTGTCTTGAAACTCGTCTATCATGATGTGTTGCAGCCTTGAACCTATACGCTCGTACATGAAAGGCACTATGTCTTCGCTTACGACCATACGGTTGAGCAACTTCTGTGTGTGTGCCAAAAGGAAGCTGTTATTTTCTTTCAAAAGTTCGTGTTCCCGTTGTGAAATGAACTTCAAAAGGCATAACTTGCGAGCTGAGGCATAAACAACGTAAAGGCATTTGGCTTTTTCAAAGTTTATGTTATAGTAATCGGTACATCGGTCTCTGAGTTCAAAAAGTCTATCCTCACTCTTCTTGCTTGTCTTGATTATATTGCCATCTGTTTTCTTGTCATTGGCAAAAGTGTATCCGTTTTTGAAGTCAGAATAAACAAAGGCGGCTTCGGGTTTTCCTGCTTCTATGGCATATTGCTTTGCCGTAGCAATAAAGGCATTCATCTGTTCAAGAAAGATTTTCAGCTCGACATCCGCTTTTTCTGTTTCTCGGAGTATGTCTTGCATGCTTTCCGATTGCATTCGTTCCAAGGCTTCAATGATAATGTCTTTCGAGAGATTGCGAGCAAATTGCTTCATGTCCCTCTCATAATTCCACTTCTTGCCCTGACGCATTCTCTCGTCAATAAAGGCTTGCAGGCAATCCTTGAGATCTTTGTCGCTTCGTGTGTCTTCTTTCAGTTCTTCGACGGCTTGGGCTATGAAGTCATCATCGTTCAACAACAATTCAAATCCGCTGCTGACACCTATCTCCCTTGCCATGTTGCGAAGAACCCTCTGAAAGAAAGTATCTATGGTTTCTATCCAAAAGTGATTGTAGTCATGCAGTATATAAGAGAGTGCAAAAGAGGCATTTTTCTTTTCTATCTCAGAAAGTTCGGAATTTTTCGCCCCTTTTATTGTGTCTATCTCAGCCTGTGCTTTCTGCGGTTCATAGACCAAATTCCACAAAACCGACAAAATTCTGCTCTTCATCTCCGCTGTGGCTTTGTTGGTAAAGGTTACAGCGAGTATGGAGCGGTAAGCCTTGGGATTTTTCAGTAATTTACTTACATATTCTACCGTCAGACTGAATGTTTTCCCGCTTCCTGCCGATGCCGAATATACTGTCAATTTGTTGTTTACTGCATTCATCATTTTTCTTGGCTGTCAATGTTTTTGCTTATTCTTTCTGCTATATACAACGAAAGGATATGTGCGTTTTCATGGAACTTTCAATTCTCTTTTTCCCTTATTCATTGTTCTTTCCGGCTATTGTGCGAAAAATCAACTTTATATCCCTGAAAAAATTTCTCGTATCTATGTAATTTAAGTTGAGTGCGAGTTTATCAGGCATTATAACGTCTATGTAATACTGCTCCGGATTTTCTGCCTTTGCCAAGAGATCGTTTTCATTTCTGTATTTCATGGAAGCAATATCCGTTATGCCGGGTCTCACCGAAAGAACTCTCCTTTGTTCCTCGGAATACATATTGACATACTTCCTTACCTCCGGTCTCGGTCCCACAAAGCTCATATCTCCTTTGAGAACATTAAACAGTTGCGGTAATTCGTCCAATTTGTATTTACGAATAAAATATCCGGCTTTGGTTATGCGGCTGTCCTTACCTCCTACGGTAAGCAGTCCTTTCTTATCGGAACCTGTTGCCATGGAACGAAATTTATATAGAGTGAAGTCCCTACCGTTCAATCCTACTCTCTGTTGTTTGTAAAACACTCCTCCCCTACTCGAAAGTCCTACCCAAAGAGACAAAAAGATGAATAAAGGCGACAAAATCACCAAGCCGAAGAACGAACAAACAATATCAAACAATCTTTTCATGAGAAAACAAAATCTAATCTTTGAATCAAAGAATGGTATCCCTATATTTTATCAGTCAATTCGTAGTACAATTCCACAAGATTACGGACTATATACTCCACTTCCGCATTACCAAGTTGCGGATATATAGGAAGACTTATTTCTCTTGTGTAAGTATCCCAACTCTTGGGATAATCTCCTATTTTGTACCCCATTTGCTTGAATAATGTCAAACAAGGCAAGGGTATATAATGCACGTTGGTGGCTATTTCCCTTTCTGCCAACCTCTGAATAAGTTTATCCCTTATGCTTTCGGTTATCGGATTTATTCTTAGGGGAAATAAATGATATGATGATTGCATATAAGAACTATCCTTTGGCGGAAGAATTGCCCAATGGTATTCTCCGAGCAATTTTCTGTAAAGTTCATAAACACGTTTTCTCTCTTCAAGAAGATAATCATACTTTCGCAGTTGTGCCAAAGCTATTGCGGCATTCACATCAGGCATATTTATTTTCATTCCGTGAGCTACAATATCATACTTCCAAGCTCCCGCTTTCGTTTTTGTGAAAGCATCTTTCGTTTGTCCGTTAAGTGCCATTATCTTGAACCACTTTTGTATCTCATTTGTATCAAAGGTTTTCGGCAAATTAAAACAAATAGCACCTCCTTCGGCAGAAGTGATGTTTTTTACGGCATGAAAAGACATTACTGTTATATCCGCATACTTGCATACGTCCTTTCCGTTCAGTTTTGCTCCTATTGAATGTGCGGAATCAGATAAAACCAATATTCTTCCCAATTTCTGTTGAACCTCTGACTCGGGAACAAACATAGAGTTCACCTCTTCATCATTCACAATCTCGCAAATCTTATCATATTCGCAAGGAAGCCCGCCCAAATCCACCGGTATTATCGCCTTGGTTTGCGGAGTAATTGCTTCTTTCAGCCGTTCGACATCAATGGTCAAATCATCGTTTATGTCAACCATCACAGGTTTTGCACCTGCGTCCATTACAGCCATTGCGGTTGCACAATAAGTATATGCGGGAACTATAACCTCATCACCTTCCTTTAATTCCAACCACTTCAAACTCAAAACTGCCCCGCTCGTCCATGAATTGACACATACCACACTTTCTATACCCAATCTCGTTTGCAATTTCTCTTCCAAAGCCTTTACTTTGGGACCTGTGGTAATCCAACCGCTTTTCAAGGATTCGTTAACCGAATCGATTACATCATCATCTATGTATGGCGGTGCAAAACTTATCTTCATATTTCTTCGTTATTTATCCGTCATGCAAAGATACAAAAAAGCCTCTGCCCGAAAACTCTTCTTCCATACATTATTCCACAAAATTATTCCATTGCTTCATCAAAATAAAACGCCGTTTCGTCTATACTGAAACGGCGGAAAAATTTCACGAAACGGCGTTTTAATTTTTTCTTTCGGCGTTTCGTGAAACGCTTATCAAGCATTACATTTCGTAAAGCCTATTCATACCATTAAAAAGCTAAGATTCAAAATATTGAAAGAGCATTCAGGCTTTGTTGCCACGTGAAACATTTTGAATAAACTTTCTCTAATACCTTCTGACAAACTCTTTCAGAAGATTACACAGGTCTATATGTTTGGTGAAATGCAAATCCTTGCCATCATCATACACTGTATGATATTCATTATACTCACAGCCGTAAGTAAATAAGAAATGAGCAGGAACAGATTTCATAACAAACGGACAATGGTCGCTATTGCAACTCTCATCTCCCAATACTACTTTGGCAAACCAATGATTTTCCGCATTGATACTTTGTAAAAGTTTTCCTGCTTGCAATTCTTTTTGTCCGTTTATTACAGCCAATCCCGTAGAACCTGTACCTGCCATATCCAAATTAAACAAGAACTTCACCTTTGACAAATCAATCAAAGGATTTTCCGCAGCAACAGTAGAACCAACAAGACCTATCTCCTCCCCTGTTACAAACAAAAACACTATAGAACATTCCGCAGGATTCTTTGCATAATAAGCTGCCATATCCAAAAGAACACTTACACCGCTTGCATTATCGTTTGCACCTGGAAAGTAAATGTCTCCCACCTTTCCGAGATGGTCATAATGGGATACAAAAACAAAACAACTATCTTTATGCTTCGTTCCTTCAACCATAGCCCATACATTTTGCGAATGATAGCAAGGCTCATATTTATTCTCTATTTGAAGAGACAAATAAGCTATCTTTTTTGATATAGGCTTAGCTTTCAACTGTAAAACAGCAAAAGGCAAAACAGAACTGCCGATAGAATACTGTATTTTGTCATATCCTTGAATTACAACCAACTCAGGTTTTACATTCTCTTTCTTCAAAGCCTTCAAAAACAAAACAATATCCATATAAGACAAAGTTTCAATATTGAAAATCAATACTTTATTATTCAATTTCGACGTTTTTATCTTTTCCAATTCCTGTTTTGCATTGAAAAACAGAGGTTTTACATTCTTCAATTCGATATTGCAAGATGGCGAAGAACCGAAAACGAGAAACTCCTCCCCTACCCTGAAATCTTTTATAGGCTTTCCAAATTTCAACTTCGCATCAAGAATATTATTCACGCTTATATCGACAGTTTGGAAACCATTATCGCCCATCAGCTTCGCACCATTATTTCGCAATTCGTTCCTTATGAAATTTGCAGCCTTCTTATCGCCATCATCTATATAAGCTCTCCCTGCCATATATTGACTTGTCAAAGTATCCTTACAAAAAACAGCATAATTATATGACTGAGAAAATGAAGTAAAACACAACATTACTGAAAAAATCAAGCACACTATTCGCATATCACATTATTTGATTTGATTAAATACCTACTGTTATTCCATTGTGATTTCCATTCACTATCCGGAATCACATTATTTTTTCTATCCAAACTTCTTTGCAATTTATCCTTTGCAACTATTCTTGCACAACCTCTTGAAATTAAAATCATTATTTCTTCAAAAACCTCATCTTTCTCCCTCACTCCTATCTTTGAAAACAAATATAATCCCAACTCATTATTATATTCGTCCATCGTTCTGCCCGCAAAGTCGTAACCGGAAAACGAACGAATAGAAAAAACATACTGATTGTAATCCTCATATATTATTCCTATTCTTCTGGATTTCTCAATCCCTATTTCAGACGCAAGACTATACATCCAATATATATGTCTGAATGCATCTAAACGACTACCCTCGGAATTTGTTTCAAATAAATTTTCCTTATAAAGACTATCCATCGTATTCAAAACCTCCTTTGATATTACAAGAGCTTTCTTTAATGAGGGTACATTCTTAATTGCCCACATCTTATTCTTGCAACTCATACTCCGAAATATCATTTTCTTGTTTTGTGCAATCGATTGACCACTCCAAATCAAGAACACAATAAAGAGTGTCGAAAATTTAAAACGATACATCTTCATAAGCGAATCTTTAAGCCATATATCTTGCAAAAGAACGACCTCTTCATCACATTGTCCCGTCTTTCGCAAGATATAAAGTTAAAAGACAAGGAAATATAAGAGAAATCAGAATATAACAAACTATGCAACAATAATTTACAAAGTCGAATTTGTTAATTTGATAAACTCTTCCCTCCTCACCTATTTTAGAATACCGAGCTGCTTTGATATATCCAACATCTTATTTATAGGTTTTGCTGCCTGAGAAATCAAGTCTTGCGACAATGTTATTTCATAACACTCATTTTCAAGTGAGTTCAAAACCTTTTCCATGGTATTAAGTTTCATATGTCTGCAATCATTGCAAGCACAACTTTCATTTTGAGTTACTACAATAAACTCTTTGTCAGGGTTTTCTTGTTGAAGCTTATGTGTAATACCGGATTCGGTTGCTACAAGGAAACGTTTGTGTTCGGAATCACTTATATATTTTATCATCGCTTGGGTAGAGCCGACAAAGTCTGCAAGTTTCAAAACCGCATCATTGCATTCCGGATGTGCAACCAAGATTGCATCCGGATTTTCGGCTTTCATCTTCAAAACATATTCGGAAGTGAGCAACTCATGCACTTCACAACTTCCATGCCAAAGCAGCATATTCCTTCCCGTTATTCTATTGATATATCCTCCGAGGTTTTTATCAGGTGCAAATATTATTTTCTGCTCCTTTGGTAAGGATTCAACTATTTTCACCGCATTTCCGGAAGTACAGATTATGTCAGACAATGTCTTTATTTCCGCAGAACAATTTATATATGATATAACCTTATGTTCAGGATAGCGTTCCTTAAATGCTTTGAAATCATCATATTTGCATGAATCAGCCAAAGAACATCCTGCATTCATGTCCGGAATTATCACTTTCTTTTCAGGATTAAGAATTTTTGCTGTTTCACCCATGAAATGTACTCCGCAGAACAAAATAATGTCTGCATTTGTTTCTTTCGCTTTTTGAGCCAAATTGAGACTGTCCCCTACATAATCTGCTATATCCTGTATTTCAGGAATTTGATAGTAGTGAGCAAGTATAACTGCGTTTTTCTCTTTTTTCAGTGCCGAGATTTTCTCTGCAAGTTCACGGTTAATCATAATAATGTACTTCTTTTTAAGTATTCTGTTATTGTTATATGTCGTTGATACTGTTGAAAACGAATCACACAGGCATTTTCAGCCTGCAAAATTACTACTTTTTATCAACAAAACAATGACAATTACTCACAATTCAATCGTTTACATATCAAGAATTTATCCTTATTGCAAACAAAATTTCCATTTGTACTTTTTGTTGAAAAGATAAAGTTTGCTTTTTAGTCCATGGAAACTGTGTAAAAGCTGTTTGTTCTTGGTTGGAAAACTGCTTTGTTTTCAACAGAAGAAACTTATTCACATTTTTGCAGCAATTTATCGACATGTTTTTCTGTGAGATATGAACAATATGTTTGTTTGATGTTGGAAACTTTGATTCTTGCCTTTTTCATTGTGGATTTGTTTACTCGGATAATCTTATGTAATTGTCAGATTATAATTATATATAACCAAAGTTATAAGTCGGATAATCAGTTGTTTATAATCATGAAATTAAAAAGCTGTTTTACTATTGATGAAACGCCGTTTGAATTTTCTAAAACGGCGTTTCATGAAATTGTTTCGCCCTTTCATTGATTGAAGAACGCCCTTTTAGAGAGATTGTTGTTTGTTCCGATATAAATAATCAGTGGGTGAATATTTTGCGTTTGAAGAGGCGTCCAGCTGAAAAATAATTATTACCTTTGCTATCCGTTTTTCCGCTCTTTGAGCGGAGATGGCGGATTGTATATTGTGGAAAACAAAGTTTTATACATTATGAATATTACATCCGATATCATTCCCATTGCTTGCGATCATGCAGGTTTTGAATTGAAAGAGTTCTTGAAGAAGGAACTTTCGGAAAAAGGTTTCAATATTAAGGATATGGGAACTTATTCCTCTGAGAGTGTGGATTATCCTGATATGATTCACCCTTTGGCAAGTGCAATAAATAAGGGAGAATTTAAGTTTGGAATTATTATTTGCGGTACTGCCAACGGTGTTTCCATGGTAGCAAATAAGTATCCGAATGTGAGATGTGCCATTTGTTGGGAAAAAGAAATTGCAGAACTTGCAAAGCAGCATAATAATGCCAATATAATTGCATTGCCTGCAAGATTTATTTCCAAGGAGAGAGCTTTAGATGTTTTCTATGCTTATTATAATGCTGTTTTTGAGGGTGGAAGACATCAGAGAAGAATAGATAAAATAGCGATAAGAGACAATAAATAATTGCATGAATACTAAGGAGTACAAGAATTTTTTGTCGGAATGCAGGCAGTGTGCCGGCTCCGGTGATATGGCTTTGTCGTTTGACGAAACCTCAGACTTGGCTCACAGTGTGTTCACAAATCCGAAGCAGGTTAACGCAAAGGCTTCGGAACTAAGGGAAAAATTTCTCGAAAAGATAGATGAAAATCTTTTGATTTTTGAGAGAAAATTCACTGATAACAAAGGAATTGTACATTGGTGCGTTGCTTATGACGATTTTTTGGACAGTCTTTTTTCATTGCTGCGTTCCAAGAAAATAAAGGCTGTAAATACATTTGCTTCTGCCTTTAACAGTGAGTTAGGGCTTGATTCTTCTTTGAAAGAAGAAGGAATTTCCACTTTGGCAACGGATAATGCTTGTTCCATATTTGAACCTGCATTAGGCATTGTAAATACAGGAAGTTTGTTTTCTGTTTTCGATTCAGCCTATGACATGGAACTTGTTATGTGTTCCAAATTGAAGATATTCATTCTTCCAATCAATAAGTTTATATGCAATATTGCTGATTTGGAACTCTTTTCCTACATATTGTCTATATATAGGGATAATGTTGATTTTCCGTTTCTTTCATCTGTATTTACGCCGAATTACAATACATCGGATACGGAAGTTCATGTATTTTTGATTGATAACGGCAGAACCAATCTCTTGTCCATGAAAGAACAGAGAAAAGCATTATTATGTATAGATTGCGGAGCTTGTAAAAGGGTTTGTCCGGTTTATTCCATAATAGGGGATAAGCCTTATAACAATGTATTCAGCGGACCTTTCGCAAATGTTGTTCTACCTTTCCTTGAAAATTACGATAGCTACAAACATTTGAGTTTCAACTCTGTTTTATGTGGAAATTGCAGCAGAATTTGTCCGATGAATATCCCTTTGAGTGATTTGATGATAGAGAACCGCAAATTCTTTTTCGAGAAGAAAATCATGGATTGGGGAGACAGCCTGATGGTTTCCAAGCTAAAGAACTTGTTTTTAAGCCGTAAGAACATGAATAAGAGTGCTTGGAGCAAGAAACAAAGAATGAAAATGTTGCTTCCGAGTTCTGCGTTGAAAACAAGGCGTTTACCTGATTTTGCAAAGGAATCTTTCAATGTTCTGAAAGAGAAAGAGGAGGATATAAAGTGAAGACGATGAACTTGAATAAGATTGAAAATGAGGATTTGTTGCTTGATTTAATTTCAAATGACAGAGTAGGGGAGTTCACCGCCATTATAGATACGTTGGATTACCTTTATGATAAAAGGAATGTTTCATTCGATGAGGTATCGTCTTTGATTGGATATATGGATTTAACATCCTTGGAATCAACAGACAGTGAAGAGAAAATAAGCGACCTGATTGATAAATCGGAATTTGAATGTGCCGGCATAAATTACAAGGTTGCAGGAATTTGCAGCTTTGTCAATTTTTTGCCTTACCTGAATAGCCGTAAGAAATCGGCGGATGTGAAATCCGTTGTGGTGTGCGGTGGTTTCCCTCATGCACAAATGCCTTTGGAAATCAAGAAAGAGGAAGTCGGATATGCTTTGGAAAATGGTGCAGACGAGATAGACATTTGCATTAACAGAGGTTTATTTCTGTCGGGTAGGGAAGAAGAGGCGGCAAACGAGATTTCAAGCATAAAGAACTTGATTTCAGCATATAGAGAAACTGTTTTGTTGAAAGTGATATTGGAAGTCGGTGAATTGAATTCCCTGTCGGATATAAGGAAAGCCTCACTTCTCGCATTGGAGAACGGTGCCGATTTCATCAAGACTTCAACAGGGAAAATAAACAGAGGAGCGGATAAATATTCCGTGTGTATCATGTTATTGACTTTGAGAGAATACTACCGCAAACACGGTATTCTCAAAGGCTTAAAGGTTGCCGGAGGAATAAGAAACTGTAATGATGCCTTGATGTACGGGAAATTGTTCGACCATTTCATAAGTAAAGATTTGAAAACAAGCAATCGTTTCCGTATAGGTTGCAGTCGGTTGTTGGAGAGTGTGAAAAAGGAAATAGAAAAGAGTAAATAATAAACAATAATAACAGATATATGAAGCAATTACGTTCTAAATTAGCTCGTTATCAGGAACCGCAAAGAGTAAAAGCCTTAGGGGTTTATCCTTATTTCAGAGCAATAGAAAGCGAACAGGACACGGAAGTGATAATGCGGGGAAAGAGGGTTTTGATGTTTGGTTCCAACAGTTATCTCGGACTGACTAACCACCCTAAAATCAAAGAAGCAAGCATTGAAGCGATAAAAAAATATGGTACAGGCTGTGCAGGCTCTCCTTTTCTCAACGGAACATTGGACATTCATATAGAATTAGAAGAAAAACTCGCCGATTTCGTAGGCAAAGAAAAGGCAATAGTTTATTCCACAGGCTTTCATACAAACATAGGAGTAATACCTACCATAGTGGGTAGGGGAGACTACATAATAGGGGACGAACTCAATCATGCTTCAATAGTGGAAGGTCGTCGTCTTTCTTTTGCTACGTATATGAAATACAAGCATAACGACATGGAATCTTTGGAAGCCGTGTTGAAAAAGATACCTTACGAAAGCATTAAGCTGATTGTGATGGACGGAGTATTCTCTATGGAGGGAGATGTGGCGAAATTGCCTGCCATAGTGGACTTGGCAGAAAAATATAACGCTTCCGTATATGTTGATGAGGCACACAGCTTGGGTGTATTTGGCGAAGGAGGACGCGGAATCTGCAATCACTTCGGCTTAACCGACAGAGTGGATTTGATAATGGGTACTTTCAGCAAATCATTGGCAACAATAGGCGGATTTATCGCCACTGACGCCGACACTATTAACTTTTTGAAGCA
>URCX01000020.1 GCA_900546465.1 uncultured Bacteroidota bacterium
GGGGATTTGTTTCCCGCCATGCCTCTTTATCTGCGGAGAGAAAGGGATTCGAACCCTTGATACCCTTTTGGAGTATACACACTTTCCAGGCGTGCCTCTTCAACCACTCGAGCACCTCTCCGTTTTGCGTTTGCAAAGGTATGACTTTTTCTTCAAACTGCCAAATTCCTTGAAATTTAATTGTCGTACACCGTCTGCCGGAATTTGTGTTTTATTGCAATAAGTCGTCTGGAATTATCTCTTTTTGAAAGAGTAGGAGAGAGGTATGAAAAAAGCGGAGCCCCCTTTGCAGGTAAGCTCCGCTGTGAATTATTCGCTGTCTGCTTAGAACATTTTTGCGAAGTTTCTTGCTTCTCTTTTCTTCCAATCTCCTTTATGGTAAACATAAGAAGCTATAAGAGGAACAACCGTTGTTGCTTCGGCGTAAACCATTTGTTCAAAGGTTGTATCCACTTTTCCCCAAGAACATGCCTCTTTCAAAGTTGAAGACGAGCAAGCTCCGTCTCTTACATCGGCAACGGTTATCTGCACTGCATATTTGTGCATGTCCACTTCGTGTCCCAAAACCTCCGCACAAACGACAGTATCTTGTGCAAAGTTTTTCGGTGTGCCTCCGCCGACCATGAACAAGCCTGTCGTACCGGCTTTGATTTTGATGTTGGTCAATTCCAAGAAGTCTTTAACCGAGTCTATGCTCAAATGCTTGTCAGGGTTTGCCACTTGGTGCATTACCAAGCCGAAGCCGGCAGAGCAGTCGGAGAATGCAGGGCAGAAAATCGGCACATTATTCTCATAGCATGCCTGTATCAATGAATCCTTTTTCTTGGCTCCTCCGTTTGCCAACCATTTTCCCAATTCCCAAATGAACTCACGAGAGGAGTAAGGGCGGGCTTCCAAGCTGTCGGCTACCATTTTGACTGTCGCATCGCAGTTTTGCAACTCTTCTTCGTCTATATAAGTATCGTAAATTCTATCGACGTAATTGCTTCTCAAATATTTGTCATCGATAAACGGCGTACCCTTGTAGTGCTTGAAGCCAAGAGCTTCAAAGAAGTCCATATCTATTATGGAAGCTCCCGTTGACACTATGCAATCCACCATTTTATTCTTCACCATATCGACATACACCTGCATGCAACCTGCTGCCGAAGTGCTGCCTGCAAGAGTCAATATTATGGAACAATCCTTGTCGTTCACCATTCTTTGAAAAATGTCAGCTGCATTGGCAGTATCTCTTGACGAGAATGACATTCCACGCATTGCATCTATCAACTCGGTGGAGTTGATTTTCTTGATGTCGATGTGTTCGATTGTTTGCTTCAACAAATCCTTTTTTTCCATCTTTGTTATGATTAGTTTATTCTTTTGTGTTTCCGAATCAGTTTGCAAAGGTATGACTTTTCGGGCTAAGAGCCAAAAGATTAGAAATTTTTTCCGAGAAAATCGCAGAAAAAGTTTGCAGTATTGGGAATTTGATGTACCTTTGCAAACGGAAAGTTGGCAGAGTGGTCGAATGCGGCGGTCTTGAAAACCGTTGATCTTCACGGGTCCGGGGGTTCGAATCCCTCACTTTCCGCACAAAAGAGTTAGTAAATTTTTCATGTTTGTTTTGGGAGTGGTTTTGTTCGGAAAACCGCTCCTTTTTTATGCCTGACCGAATTTCTCTCTTAGATATAAAAGCAACCGAATGGCGATTTATTCGAGTAGAATGGTATTTTCTTTCGGCACAAATAGAAATATGTTACAGCATATCGGCATCAGATTTCCTTTCTTGTATTCCTTGCTGCCATTGAATGAGTACTCCGTTGCGAAGAATAAAAAAAGAGCGAGCCTCGACAGCTCGCTCCACCAAATAAATAAAGCCTATGAAAAAGAAGTATTCCCCTCACGGGGATACACATTCCTAACGCAAGCAACCTTTTGCTTATTGTATGCTTCTGATAAAAAAATCCGAATTATCATTTCCGACATAAGGAAGTTGCTATCGCTCAATCATCTTTTCATTCTATATTTTGCCTCTTATCAAGCTGCAATAAGAACCTATTCATCACCATCTTGCGAATATGCGTAAGGCTTAAAGAGAAAATCGAATCGGCATTTCATTTTCTTGAAATGGTGGTTTATTTTAAGGGATTTGAAAACAGGGTGGGTAAAGGAGTGTTGCCTACTGACAAGTTGTCAGATTATGGGCTTTGGAACGGCTTTTGCCATGGTGTGTATGAAATAATTTGATTTTGAAGACTAATAATAAATAAGAGATATGAAAGGTTCGATAAATGTAAAGACGGAGAATATTTTTCCGGTTATCAAGAAGTTTCTTTATTCCGACCATGAAATTTTCCTAAGGGAGATTGTATCCAATGCGGTTGACGCTACGCAGAAATTAAAGACTTTGGCTGCTTTGGGAGAGTTTAAGGGAGAGTTCGGAGATTGCACCATAGATGTAAAGATTGACGAGAAGGCGAGGACGCTTACGGTAATCGACCGCGGTATCGGTATGAGTGAGCAGGAGGTCGAGAAGTATATAACTCAAATTGCTTTTTCCGGTGCGGAGGAGTTCGTTGAGAAATACAAGGGTAAAAGCGAATTGGAGGCTAACGGCTTGATCGGTCATTTCGGATTGGGCTTTTTCTCTGCTTTTATGGTGTCCGATTTGGTGGAGATAAGAACAAAGTCGTTCAAAGATGTGCCTGCGGTTCATTGGACTTGTGATGGTAATACGGAATATGATATTGAGCAATGCGATAAGGCGGACAGAGGTACGGAAATCATAATGCATATAGATGAGGCTTCGGGAGAGTTTTTGCAGGAGCATAGGATTTTGGAGCTTTTGAACAAATATTGCAAGTTCATGCCTGTTGCCATTCGTTTCGGCGAGGAAAGTGTATGGGAAGACAGCGAAACGGAGAAGGATAAGGACGGCAAGCCTAAACGTGTGGAGAAAAAGAAGGATAGAATCATCAATGATACCAATCCTCTTTGGAAAAGGAAACCGGCTGATTTGAAAGAAGAGGATTATAAGGAGTTTTTCCATAAGTTATATCCTATGAACTTTGACGAGCCTTTGTTCCACATTCACTTGAACGTCGATTATCCGTTCAATCTCACCGGCGTATTGTATTTTCCTAAGGTAAGAAAGAACATAGACCCCAACAGAGACAAAATACAACTTTATTGCAATCAGGTGTTTGTTACAGACAGCGTAGAGGGAGTTGTTCCGGAGTATATGATGTTGCTAAGGGGTGTATTGGATTCTCCCGATATTCCGTTGAATGTGTCTCGTTCCTATTTGCAAGCAGATAGCAATGTGAAGAAAATATCGTCTCATATTTCCAAAAAGGTTGCCGAGAAATTGGAACAGATGTATAAGGAGGATAAAGAGGGCTTCTTGAAGAAATGGGACGACCTTTCCATTTTCATCAAATATGGAATGATAAGCGATGAAAAATTCTATGACAGAATGTCAAAGGTTTGTCAGTTGAAGAATGTGGCAGGAGAGTATTTCACTTTTGACGAATACAAAAAGAAAATAGAGAACTTGCAGACTGATAAGGATAAGAAATTGGTCTTCCTTTACGCACAGAATACCGAGAACCAATATCCGTATATCCAAGCGGCAAAGGATAAGGGTTATGACGTACTTTTGATGGACGGCTTGCTCGACAGCCATTTTATTCAGACTTTGGAGCAGAAGTTCAATGACGCAAGGTTTGTCAGAATCGACTCCGATACCATAGATAAGTTGATTCCGAAAGACGAGATTATTCCTTCAAAGTTGAATGAGGAGGAATGCAAGAAAGTGAAAGAGATGGTGGAGATGGTTTTCGATAAGGATAAGTTCACCGTTCAAACCGAAAGCATGGAGCAGACGGCTCAACCTTTCACCATAACCCAAAACGAGTTTATGAGAAGAATGAAAGAGATGAGCGAAATGGGAGGCGGCATGGCTTCTTTGTACGGAGAAATGCCCGAACATTACAATCTTGTTGTCAATACCAACCATGAAATCATTTCAAAGATATTGAACGAACAGGATACGGAAAAGCGTGTCGGCATTCTCAACCAGTTGAAAGACCTTGCACTTTTGCAACAGGGACTTTTGAAAGGAGAGGCTTTGGACAGCTTCATCAAACGTAGTGTTCAGATAATAGAGTAAAGTTTTTTGTTTAGGTTTACTTGGTAAAGCCCGTTGTTTGCAATTTGTTCCATGCGAGAAAGATTTTGCAAAGGCGGGTTTTGCTTTTTAATCGGTATGTGCTATCTTTGCAAAAAGTTTTTGTTTATGCGGAATTGACTTTCCGAAGAACAAAATACCGAGTAAAATTGTAGATACTTTATGATATTTTTCCCGAATTGCAAGATTAACATAGGTTTGAGCATTGTTGCTAAACGCCCTGACGCTTATCATGATATTGAGTCGGTCTTCTACCCCGTGCCTTTGTGCGATGCTTTGGAAATACGCCCCTCAAAAGACGGAGAAACGCATTTCACCCTTTCCGGTTTGGAGATTGGAGAATGCGAAACGGAGAATAATCTTTGCATGAAAGCCTTGCGTCTGTTGCAAAGGGACTATCCGCAAATAGGAGGAGTGAATGTTCATTTGGATAAGGCTGTTCCGGCTTTTGCAGGCTTGGGTGGCGGCAGTGCAGATGCCGCTTATACTCTGCGTTTGACTGATATGCTGTTTTCTCTCGGACTTTCGGAAGAAGATTTACAGCATTATGCCGGCATGCTCGGCTCGGATTGTTTTTTCTTTCTTCAAGACAAACCCATGTTTGTCCACGGAAGAGGGGAGAAGATGGAGAGAACGGAACTGTCTCTTGCGGGAAAATATATCGTTTTGATAAAACCGGACATTAAAATATCGACTTCTGAGGCCTATAAAGGCGTTTTCCCTAAGCCTTCGCAAATCAATTATAGAGAAATGCCGCCTTTGAACGAGTGGAAAGAGAAGGTGAAAAACGATTTCGAAGACAGCCTGTTACCGAAGTATCCCGTACTTGCAGAAATAAAGCAAGTGCTGTATGAAAACGGAGCTTTGTATGCCTCTTTGTCTGGAAGCGGAGCAACGGTCTACGGTATTTTTGAAAAAGAATGTGATTTGCAGAGAATAAAACGCCCGAATAATGCGTTTCTTTGGCAAGGAGTATTGAGATAAGTAATAATCAAGAATAAAAAACAAACAGCGATGAGCGAGTTATTGAATTTGGAACCAAAGGGTTTGTGGAAGCATTTCGACAAGATTTGTTCCATTCCTCACCCTTCAAAACATGAGGAAAAGATAGTTGCAGCTTTGGTGGAGTTCGCAAAAGCCAACAACATAGAATACAAAGTCGATGAAACGGGCAACGTAATCATGCGTAAGCCTGCTTCAAAAGGTATGGAAAATCGCAAGGGTGTTATCCTTCAAGCCCATGTCGATATGGTACCTCAAAAGAATAATGATACCAAACACGATTTTGAGAAAGACCCTATACTGCCTCGCATAAACGGAGAGTGGGTTTGTGCAACAGGAACGACGCTTGGAGCGGACAACGGCATAGGAGTGTCGGCTGCTTTGGCGGTATTGGAAGACAAGGAGCTTGTTCACGGTCCCATCGAGGCTTTGTTCACCATTGATGAGGAGACGGGAATGACCGGAGCTTTCGGTTTGAAGGCAGGAGAGCTTAACGGAGACATTCTTTTGAACCTTGATTCCGAGACGGAGGGCGAATTGTACGTAGGTTGTGCCGGAGGTGTCGATGCAACCATACGTTTCGACTTCAAGAAAGAGGCAATGCCGGCAGGCTATCAGGCTTTGACATTGAGCGTAAAGGGAATGAAGGGCGGACATTCCGGTATGGATATAATACTCGGCAGAGGCAATGCCAACAAAACTTTGTTCCGTGTGCTTAAAGCATTAGAAAAATTCGATTGCAGGCTTGGAGAAATCAATGGTGGAAGCCTTCGTAATGCCATTCCGAGGGAAGCCTTCTGCACAATAGCCATTCCAACTGCCAAGTTGAGCGAAGCAAAAGCCGAGGTGAAGAACTTTGAAAGCATTGTGAAGAATGAACTTTCCGCAGTGGAGCCTGATGTAACCATAAGCCTTGAAGAGACTTGTTCTTGCAGTTTTTTAATCGACCAAGACACCGCAAGAAGAGTGATAAGAACCGTTTACGCATGTCCCAACGGTATTTACAGAATGAGCGATTCGATGGAAAACCTTGTCGAAACCTCGTCCAACCTTGCCATTGTGAAGACTGAGGGCGAACAAATCGTCGCTTGTGCATTGTTGAGAAGCTCCGTTGATACGGCGAAAGCCGACTTTGCGGAAATGATGGCAAGCGTTGTCGAATTGGCAGGCGGAAAAATCGAGTTCACCGGCGGTTATCCGGGTTGGAAACCGAACATGCATTCGCCTATATTGGAGACCATGACCGCCACATACAAGAAATTATTTGGCAGAACGCCGAAAGTGATGGCGATACACGCAGGATTGGAGTGCGGACTCTTGGGAGGAGTTTACAAAAACTGGGATATGATTTCTTTCGGTCCTACAATCAAGCACCCACATTCCCCTGACGAAAAAGTGAACATAAATTCAGTCAAATTGTTCTGGGATTATTTGACAGAGACATTGAAGAATGTTCCTACGAAGTAAATCTTTGTTTTGTATTCATATTAACCCTTCTGCATGTCTTTGCAGGAGGGTTTTGCTATTGTTCTTTTTGCTCTTTTCACATAATCTTTACGCTCAATACAGTGTAAGTGCGAATGATGATAATGCCATCAAGTGGAGGCAAATTCGGACAAAGAGTTTCCGTTTGGTCTATCCGGATTTCTACGAGGACGATGCACAAAAGTTAGCAAGAATTCTCGATACCGTAAGCCTGCACATAGGCAACAGCCTCGGTACAGAGTCTCCGCATATTCCCATATTGATTCACACCAACGGCAGTAAGTCTAACGGTCTTTTGGTCTGGGCTCCCAAAAGAATGGAGTTTTGGACAACCCCTCCGCCCGACCATTATGCCTATCCGTGGTCTTGGCAGTTGGCTTTGCATGAATACCGTCATGCCTGCCAAATGCAGGCTTTGAATAAGGGTATAAGCAAGGCTCTGAACACCGTTTTCGGAGAGCATATACTCGGAGCACTTTCCGGATTGCTTGTTCCGCTCTGGTTCATGGAAGGAGATGCCGTTGTGGCAGAAACAGCCATGTCGCCAACAGGCAGAGGGCATACTCCGGAATACAAAATGCTTTTCAAAGCTCAGCTTTTGGAGAAAGGTGCATACAAGTTCGACAAAGCCAAACTCGGCTCCCGCAGGGATTATATCCCCAATCAATATGTTTTCGGTTACTATATGACTGCATTCTCCCGCAGTATTTACGGCAGAGATGTCTTTGCCGATGTATTGGAAAGCACTGCCAAACAATGGTGGAGGGGAGCATGGTTTTCCAAAGCGGGCAATCATTCCTATTCAGACAGTCATGTATATGAACAACTGACCGATTCCCTTATGAGTGTATGGGAAAGCGAAAGAAAGAAATGGAAAGAAAAAGAGACTAAATCCCCCATAGAGGAAATAGAAATCCGCAAAAAGCATTATACCAATTACAAAAACCCGATACAGATAGGGCAGGACAGTATAATAGCACTGCAATCGAGCAGCTTCGAACTTCAATCCCTTGTTTTGATTACAAAAGGCAAGGTTCACAAACTGCGTTCTTTGCCATACTTGAAGCACTCTTACTTCGATTATAAGGACGGAAAAGTTTTGTATTGTCAGGAAGCTGCCAACCAACGTTGGGGACAGCAGAACAATTCCGACATAATAGAGTATGATATAAAGAAAAAGAAATACAGTTTCGTAACCTCGGAAGCCATATTCTTCAATCCGGTTTACAATCCCGTCGATAAAAATCTCATAGCCGCAATAGAAACCGACCAAAAGGACAATCAAAGTCTCGTTATTCTAAGTCCCAACAATAAATTTCTCTATACCAAGAATGTCCTTCAAAAGAACAAAAATCAATATATCGCTTCCATCGGCTATGAACAGGATGTGGCATTTTCCTATCCTTGTTGGAGCGAAGACGGAACTTCATTATACGTCATAGAAACCTCCGTTTATGGCAAGTGCATAGCAAAATATGATATTGCAACAGGAGAAAGAACACTTGTAAAACCGTCTTCATACGATGATATAAGCCGCCTGCAAGCCCGAAACGACAGATTATACTTCATAAAGGACGTAAAAGGGAAGTATGAACTCGTAAGCATGAGCCTTGAAAGCGGAGAATGCACAGTGGATAGCGATACCGAATACGGAATAAGCAGTTACTGTATAAACGAAACGCCCTTTCATTTTACGGAAAGGGGCAAATATTTTGATGAAACGGCAAAAGAGCAGAACAGAAAAGCCGATTTGATTCTTTCAAGCTATAATTCCGATGGTTTCCGTTTGGTAAGAAGCAAAGCAATGGCTCAGCCCTCGGATTTGAACGAGCCTAATCCCGAACCGCTTTTTGTTTCCGATTTAAGGAAAGAGGAAGGCTTCATTTTGGACAGCTCCATAATAAACGATACAATGGCAGTTTACGAAAGCAAACCATACTCAAAAACGGCACATCTTTTCAACTTCCACTCTTGGGCACCGTTTTTCATGAATGTTACCAAACAGGATTTGGGCATAGGGGTGAGCTTCTTCTCTCAAAACCTGCTCTCTACCTCCGTATTGCAGTTAGGTTACAAATACAATCCACAGGATATAAAGCACGAACTATACCTGACTTATAATTACAGTGGTTTCTATCCCATATTCGATATAGAGACAAACTATAAAATGCGTTCCCTGCTTCTTTCAAGCGATACCACCGATTTATATGCACAATGGAACGAATGGATGAGCGGATTAAACATAACATTGCCATATACATGGAACACACAACGCACAGTCAACAAGATAAGCCTTATTGCCAACTACTCATTCCGTAAACTCGTACCTCGCAAACTGATAAACCCGCATAAGGAATTCAGAATACTCGATTTGTTTAACACTTTCGGTCTCGGCTTTCGTTTAAGCATGCTTTCCGCACAAGCATATAACGACATAGTACCCTCATGGGGTGAAATCCTCAAATTGAATTACAAAACCACACTTACCTCCAACCCTGCCGAATACCTCTCATTCAGTTCCACAACCTACATACCCTTTATCTTTAAGAACCAAAGCATTCAATTCACCTTCAATTACCAGAAAAATGCCCCCGAAATATATTATTTCCCCAATGAAATAGCCTTCACCAAAGGTGTTTACAACCAATATCCTGCCGAATACCGCGGCATATCCGTCGCATTATACACCCCTCTGTGCTATCCAGACCTCCGTATAGGAGCAATACTCTATTGCAAACGCATAACTGCCGCACCATTTTACGAACAAGGCTCTTTCGACAAGACAATAAAACGCTCCATAGGCAGCGATATAAGCCTCAATCTTCACCTTTTAAGAATACAAACAGCAGTCGAAATGGGCTTTCGCTTCGGTTATCTGCCCGAAAGCAAAGAAACCTTCTTCAACCTGCTTTTCTCCTTGGATTTATAAAGCATGAACAAAATTGTATCGGTCTGAGTTTTATTCTCTACTTTTTAATGCCATTTCTCTTTCTTTCTTATCTTTATCCCTCTCTTGTAAATGTAGTATCAGTGGTCATTATCCGAAGAATTGCCCTTTATTTGTAGATAAGTAATGGTGCTTTTCGGTAGCAGAAATCGCTTTTAACTTTTTTTTAACTTGGAGACTGCCGATATTTGTTGTATATTCGCAGCGTTGTAATTGGAAACAAATATGACACTGATTGAATACATAGGATTATATTCTTTATGGGTCTGCAAGGCGGGACTCTTTATTGTATTGTCCTGCCGCCTAAACTCGGGGAAATAAAATTTTAATCGTTATTTACGTCTGATAGCAGACATCAAAAGAAATAATAATATGAAAAATATCAATAAAAAGATTGCGATTTTGCTTGCCGCTTCAATGGCAGTACCTTTTGTATTTACCTCATGTGAGGAGAATGATGATGAAAAGTTCAATGTTCCTGTTGCTTCGAGTAAACAGGCTGCTCCGGAAGTAACTTTTGATCTTTATTCGTCAATTCCTAATTACAACGAAATACTTCTGTATAATCATATCTGTCACCTGCATAAGTATGCTCAAGGATTGGTTTTTTATTATGACGAAGACGGTCATTTGGTAGCCAAGGAAAACACTTTTATGTTCAAGAAAGATAAGAAACCTGACTTTGAGACACCTGATAAGGAGTTGTACTATAAATGGGTTGATGAAAAGGTTAAGGAAGGTTATGCTGTAACTACCGTATATGATGAAAAGACCAAGACTTACTGCGGTTGGTTGTCTCCGAAACCTGCCGAGGTTAAACCATAAGACAACAAAACCAAGTATCGCTCTTGTTTGAGCGATTGAAACAACTGCGGCACTTGCTCCAAATGCCAAAATACTCGGAGCAAGTGCCTTTTTTATTTTTGCAATTTCCGGTATTTTGTTTCATTTTGCCCTTTCATGATGAATGAATCGGTGCTTTGCTTTTGTAAATTCGGCAAAACTGCAATCAGAACTGTATATTGAGGGTAAGACCTATGCTTTTGTTATTGGCGAAAGGGTTTATGCTGCCGGTGAGGGCAGGTTTGCGAAAGAGCTTGAGGCGTTTTTGTAAGAGTTGTTTGAGGTATGGGGCAAAGAGTATGGCAAGGCGTGCGGAGAGTATGCCTACGCCGGCTCCGCAGAGGACGTCTCCAAACCAGTGTTTGTTGTTATAAATCCGTCCGAAACCTACTGTGGTGGCGAGGGTGTAGGCTGCAATTCCGTAAAGGGGTGATGTATCCCAATAGTAATGTCTTATGAGTTCGGCAGATACGAAAGCGGTGGCTGTATGTCCGGAGGGAAAGGTATTAAAGGCTGATGAGTCGGGACGCAGTTGCCGAAAATTGTCTTTTATGCAAAGAACGGTGGATGCCATAAAGCCGTAGGCAAGTGTGAAAGAGAGCAATCTGTCCATGGGATCTCCTTTTGCTTTCACCTTGCTTGCTTCCAATGTAAGGAATGCGGCTGCGGGAAGGTATTGCATGAAATCGTCTGCTTTTGTATTGCCTATATTGATGCCTTGAACCCTGTTGCTTATACCTTGATTGAAGTTTTGCAGAGGGCTTGCAAAATGAGAAAGCGAGCCGTATGCTATCAGTGCCGTCGGAAGGAGCAGAAGTGCTGCTTGTTTGCGATTTTCTTTCATTCTTTCTTCATGTGAGCCTTGCGAATGCAGGCTTTGATGAAGCAGACAGACTATAAGAAAAGGTATTATGATGTATATGCTTCGCTTTCTCTTCATTGTTTTGTATGCTATCTTTGCGTTTATGTTTTCTTATCGGCTTCGGATTTTCGTTTTCATGCCTTTTTTGCCGACATCTTTTCGTGTTTAAGGCAGAGAAGAGAGGCTGTGAGGCAGAGCAATCCGCCGATGGTGAGTGTCAAGGAGCTGCTCAATGCCATATTTCCCAAGCCTACGAGTGGCGAAACTATTGCTCCCATTACAAATCCGCAACTTCCCAATGCCGCTGCTCCGCAACCGACGTTTTCTCCGGCGGCGTCTAATGTCTTGGCATTGGAAACGGGTTGCAAAAGCCCGAAAGAGAACATGCAAATACAGAACGATGCTTCGACAAGCAATACATTTGTTTGCAAAAGCAGGCTTGCCATGCAGATAAGCGTGCTTGCGAATATGGAAATGCCGCCTGCCAAAAGGCTTACTCTGTCCGAGAGATGTGTTCCGAGCATACAACCTGCCGTTATGCCTATTGCATTGAGGGCAAAGCAGAGGCTGAATTGCATGGGACTGAGTGAGTAGATACTTTGCAGTATAAAGGGCGAGCAGGCTATGTATGCGAACAGAACCATGGAGGAAAACGTGAATACGGAGATATAAAGCAAATAGGTTTTGTTGCGGAAGAGTTTGGCGTATGCCGCAAAACTGCCGACAATACCGTGTTTGTTGCGTCTGTGCAGTGGAAGGCTTTCTCGTGTTCCTATTGCAAGCAGAAGCATAAGCAGTCCGTATGCCAATAAGACCGCAAAGATATTCTTCCATGTGCCTACGCTCATTATAAACCCTCCCAAAACGGGTGCCAGAACAGGTGCTATGCCGTTGACTGCCGATATCATACCGAGGAAACGCTTTAATTCCTTGCCGGAATAAAGGTCTGCGGATATGCTTCGAGCTATGACTATTCCGCCGGAGGCACTCATGCCTTGGAAGAGGCGCGAGAGATTGAAAAGATGTACACTCGGAGAGAGTATGCAGAAAATGCTTGTAATGATAAAAAGAATAAGTGTCAGCAAAAGCACGTTTCTTCTGCCGAAGCGGTCGCTTACGGGTCCTATGAACAGTTGCCCCGTTGCCAAACCGAGCATGCTCATGGTGAGACTCATTTGCACGAGAGCGTCAGGGGATTTGAAATAAGCCGCAAGGGAAGGTAATGCGGGCAAATAGAGGTCTGTTACAAAGGGGGCGAAGGCTGTAAGCAGTCCGAGTGTTATCAAGAGATGGTTCTTTGTGTTTTGTGTCTTTGAATTCATATTACGATTGTTTTATTTTTTTATTTGGCGTTCATTATTCGTATAGAAGAAAAATCGGAACGCTCTTTCGATTTTTCTTCTTTTGATTTCAGGGAAGATTTTCTCGTATTTACTCCTATGAAACAAGGTTTTACAAGATTATTTTGCAGCTCTGTTGATAAGATTTCGCCATGTTGTTTTTGCAAAACGAAACATGTGGAAATTCAAACGCCCTTTTGTTGTGATTGAAACGGCCTTTTGATTTTTTCTTTCGGCCTTTTGGTTTTCTGAAACGGCGTTTTAGTTTTTCCGATATGAAATCATCGGAAATTTGCTTTGCAGTCCTGCCTGTCGTTTCCTTGTTTCAAGGAAAAACATACGGGAAAAGGGAAAGGAAATCTGTGTTCCTCTCTTGGGAAAATATCAATCGTAGAGAAGGCTCAGGGATTTTATCGCCAAGGCTTCTGCTCTTTCAAAAATGAAATGCTCATTGTGGGTTACACAGTTGTAGAAAATGCTTCTCAAATGTTTCATTTGAAATAAAGGGACGGGGTGTTGCCCCGCCCTGTTCCCATATCGTTAAATTGTTAAGGGTTTTATATTCTCGTGAATGAAGTTCGCAACTTGCGAAATGTTCACTCTCTGCTGCTGCATGCTGTCTCGCTCTCTTATGGTAACGGTATCGTCTTCCAAAGTCTGAGTATCGACGGTTATACAGTAAGGTGTGCCTATTGCATCTTGTCTTCTGTATCGTTTTCCTATCGCATCTTTTTCATCATACTGCACAAGGTATTCCTGTCTCAATGTATCTGCGATTTGTTGTGCTTTTTCCGGCATGCCGTCTTTCTTTACCAATGGCAGAACGGCTGCTTTGACAGGTGCCAACACTCTCGGAAGTTTGAGAACGACTCTTTGAGAACCATCGGCAAGGGTTTCCTCAGTGTAAGCATGGGAAAAAACTGCAAGGAAAGTTCTATCCAATCCTATGGAAGTCTCTATGACGTACGGCACATAGCTTTCATTCAATTCTGTATCGAAGTATTGCAGTTTCTTTCCGGAGAACTCCTGATGGCGTTTGAGGTCGAAATCCGTACGGGAGTGTATACCTTCCAATTCTTTGAAGCCGAAAGGAAATTCGAACTCTATATCTGTTGCCGCATTGGCATAATGGGCAAGCTTTTCATGGTCATGGAAACGGTATTTCTCTTTCGGTATTCCCAAAGCAAGGTGCCAATTCATTCTTGTTTCTTTCCAATATTCGAACCACTTCATTTCTTCTCCGGGACGTACGAAGAATTGCATTTCCATTTGCTCGAACTCTCTCATTCGGAAGATAAATTGACGTGCAACGATTTCGTTTCGGAAGGCTTTGCCTATTTGTGCAATTCCGAAAGGTATCTTCATTCTTCCGGTCTTCTGAACGTTGAGATAGTTGACGAATATTCCTTGTGCCGTTTCGGGACGCAGATATATGGTATCGGCTTCTTCGCTGACGGAACCGACTTTGGTTGCAAACATAAGGTTGAATTGTCTGACCTCCGTCCAATTCCTTGTTCCGGAAATAGGACATGCTATGCCTAATTCTTCAATCAACGCTTTTATTCCGACAAGGTCGTTCCTGCCCATAAGGTCTGCATAACGCTTTCTGATGTCTTCTATTTTTGCCTTATGTTCCAAAACTCTTGCATTGGTGGAGAGGAATTGCTCTTTGTTGAAAGCATCGCCGAATTTCTTCGCTGCCTTTTCGCATTCCTTGTTTATCTTTTCCTCAATCTTTGCCATGTGGTCTTCTATCAGCACATCGGCACGGTAACGCTTCTTTGAGTCTTTGTTATCTATCAAGGGGTCATTGAAAGCGTCCACATGCCCTGAGGCTTTCCAGATTGTGGGGTGCATGAATATCGCAGAATCTATGCCGACTATGTTTTCGTGCATGCGGGTCATGGAGTTCCACCAATATTGCTTTATGTTGTTTTTCAATTCCACGCCATTCTGTCCGTAATCGTACACGGCACTCATTCCATCGTATATTTCGCTGGAGGGAAAGACAAAACCGTATTCCTTGGCATGGGAACTTATCTTTTTGAACAAATCTTCTTTTGCTGCCATATCTTATTATGTGTTTTGTATTATTGCTTCCCGCCAATCCGTGTTGCACAAGCAATTCGGGGGATTGGCACAGAAACACCTTTAACTGTTCATTGCCATAAGAAATTCTTCGTTTGTTTTTGTATCTTTCATTCTTCCCTTTATCAAATCCATTGCTTCCTGTGAGTTCATGTCCGCAATATGATTGCGAAGTATCAGCATGCGATCCCAAACGACTTTATTAAGCAGTAAATCGTCTCTTCGGGTGGAAGATAACACAAGGTCGATTGCAGGGTAAATGCGTTTGTTTGCGAGTTTTCGGTCTAATTGCAATTCCATATTGCCTGTGCCTTTGAACTCTTCAAATATCACTTCATCCATTTTGGAACCTGTTTCCGTCAGTGCCGTGGCTATGATGGTTAAAGAGCCTCCGTTTTCTATGTTGCGGGCTGCTCCGAAGAAGCGTTTAGGCTTTTGAAGTGCGTTTGCCTCCACACCTCCGGATAGAACTTTGCCTGAGGCGGGTGCTACGGTATTGTATGCTCGCGCAAGTCTTGTTATGGAGTCCAATACGATGACTACATCATGTCCGCACTCTGTCATGCGTTTTGCTTTCTCCAAAACTATGTTTGCTATCCTTACATGCCTGTCGGCAGGCTCATCAAAGGTTGAAGCTATCACCTCTGCATTAACCGTTCTCTGCATGTCGGTAACCTCTTCCGGACGTTCGTCTATAAGAAGAACTATAAGATATACATCGGGGTGGTTTGCGGCTATGGCATTTGCTATTTCTTTCAAAAGGGTTGTCTTTCCCGTTTTCGGAGGTGCCACTATCAATGCACGCTGTCCTTTCCCTATAGGAGTGAAAAGGTCTATTATTCTTGTGGAAAGGGTTTCTTGTTTATGATGACAAAGGTCGAATTTTTCGTCAGGGAATAATGGCGTAAGATAATCGAAAGGTATGCGGTCCCTTACAAGTTCGGCAGGTTTGCCATTTATCTTTTCGGCTTTTATCAGTGGGAAATATTTTTCGCCGTCTTTCGGTGGGCGTATTGTTCCGCAGACGGTGTCTCCCGTTTTCATGCCGAAATATTTTATTTGGGATTGGGAAACGTATATATCGTCAGGGGAGTTGAGGTAATTGTAATCGGAGGAACGCAAAAAGCCATATCCGTCCTGCATTATTTCCAATACTCCTTCGGCTTCTATAAGTCCTTCAATGTCGAAGTTAAATTCTATTTTCTTTATTGCCGCAGGCTTTTGTTCGTTTTTAGCTTCGACTTTTCTGCTATCGAACTTCGCCGGTTCTTCTTGAAATGCTATTTCGACAATCGGCTGCTTTGACTCTTCGTTTATGCTTGTCTCTTGTATTTCGACAGGCTTTTTTTCTTCATTTTTGTCAGTCGGTTGTTCGGTTGGAGTTGATTTGGTCGAACCATTGAGAAAAGAAGAGAGGCTTTCTTCGCCTGAAATCATTGTTTCCGGCACCGGGCGTTCTTTTCTTACTGCAAGAGGATTGAAATCCGGTATGAATAAATCGTCCATTTGCGGTATCTCCGGAATGTCTTTAAGTTTCAATTCCTTTATCTCGGGTTCTGCGATTTTCATCTTCGGTTTTGCTGCTTTCTTCTGAGGCTTTGGTGCTGCGGCTTCCTCGCTGCTTTCGGCAGTTTCGGTTTTCTTTGTATTGCTTTCAGCTATCGGCTTCGGTTTCAAACGAGTCCTCGGCTTTTTTACAGCAACGGCAACATTTTCCTGCTCCGATGGTTTTGCTTCTTCTTTGGCTTGGCAATCCAATATCTTATAAATAATTTCTTGTGCCGAAAGACGGCTTAATTTGGAGATGTTTAAGGCCTTGGCTATCGCTCTAAGCTCGTCTAAAGACCTCTCTTCCAATTGGGATTTGTTGTACATGCTTAATCAATGTAAGTCCACCGCTCATGCAAAGCGGAGATTCTCTTAATAAATCATTAAAATGGAAACTCGTCATTTGCATTGCATGACCTTGCAATGCTGTTTTTTGACCGTGCAAAAGTACAAAAAAAATCAATTCGACAAAATTACAAAGGAAAAAATATTACATTTGCAGGTAATGAGACGCAAGTTCAACTCATCAACAAACCGGATAAAGAGAAGCAGGGACAAAAAAGCAACCTTGGAGGAATGATTGTTTTCATTTGCCTGTGCTTTTGTCGAATTGATAAAAAAGAATACATACATCACTATTTCCTTAATAAGGAAATAAGAGTATAAAAAGAGAATTTCGGCGGATTTTTTTCGTGTTTTGAGGTGATTTTCGTGCAAAACGGCACTTTCAAAATGATAAGAAGATTGCCTCGAATGAAAAAACGGCGTTTTTTCTGAAGAAAACGAAGTCTTTTGACTCGAAAGACTTCGTTTTAGCACCACTAACTCTTCGTTTTCTTGAAAAAAGACGGCGTTTTTCGACCGTCAAAACGCCGTCTTTTTTCGGTCGGTCTTCGATATATTTACAATTAGTTGTAAGACAGCTTATTGCTAAACCCTCAAATACTCGAAAAATTTCGAGTAAATTCCCTCCGGCGGAAAATTCGTGAGCCATGAAGTTAAAAGAATTGAAAATCGTTAATTTGCAATGCTTCCGAAAGGGCTGAAATGATAAAGAATGTAAAGAGGGTATAGGGGCATTTTGCGAACACAAATAACACGGATTGAAAAGATACTCTCTATTTTTTTCTGTTTTAGTGATGGAAACCGTGAGAAATTCATACCTTTGCAAGTGTAAATTTCAATAAAAGATAAGATGACAAAATCAAAATTCGGCAAGCCACTGTGCCGATCGATAATTGCAGTGGCAATGATGTTGCTTTCGCTACAAGCGATGGCATACGACTTTTCTTATACCCATCAAGGGAAAACGCTTTATTACGAAATCCTTGCGGGTAGTACAAATACGCTTGCGGTAACGTATTATTCCGGAACTGCTGATTCAAATAATCATGTGAGCGGCGATGTCGTTATTCCGAGTTCTGTTGAACATAA
>URCX01000021.1 GCA_900546465.1 uncultured Bacteroidota bacterium
GATTGGACGATGAGGTCGAAATCATGGTATTGTTCGCTATTGTAGGAATGCGAACCGAATCGGAGAAACAAACACCTCTTTCTATTATTGCCGAAGATTGAGTACCCTCAATTCTTGCGTTCACTCTTATGCTGTCTGCAAACACTTCCGCTCCGAGAGTTGCTACTCTTGGTCGTGCATTGTCTGTATCCATATACAGGAATGTTATGTTGCCTGTTGATGTGTTTTCGCTTATATTGCTTATCGGACGATTTAAGTTCACTCCTGCTCTGGATTTACTGTTAGGCGTTGTCTCGTCTGTGAAACTTGTTTTATTGGATGTTCCGGGGAAAGGATTACCTGCTCTGTTGTTTGGATTTGAATTTGCTTCCATCAAGTCCAATCCCGGATTGTTAGGATCGCAGTTGGCACAATTACTGTTCCAACCTGCAACATTTTTATTTACATGGAAAATCAGCATACCGTGTCCGGGCAGATAATAATCCCAACCGACCCGCTGCCTGTTTTCCATTATGAAATATTCGTTTTGATTGAAGCTCATCTTATATGCAGTATTGCCGGAATGCAATGGCGGCAAGTTTACATTTCCCGAATCCGTCAATTCCTGTATTTGAATATAACCTCTTACTTCTCTTTCATGAGCCGACCATAACGGAGGGCATAATCCTTCGTTGTTGTAATTACCTCCTGCCATCAAATCCCAAGGACCATGGTCTGCAAAGCTGCCTTGTTCCTCATAATCGGTGTCATAATAATCCGCCTGACCCAAGACGTGTGAAAATTCGTGGCAAATGGTTCCTATGGACATCGGTTTGGAATAATAAGGCGAACCTTCCTTTTCAGAAGATACCCCGTAATCAGATACATATACTCCGTCGATGGAATAAGGTGAGTATAATCTTGAACGATGTGGCCAAATGGTATTTTCTCCACCACCCGAAGCTGCCGAATATCCCGCATAAAGAACATAAACACAGGATACGTAATCTCCCTCTCCGTTGGTGAATTGAGAGAAATCCACTTCCGGATTTGCTGCCTCTATGGCTTCTATCACCAAATCGCGGGCACGCATATCCGTATTCGTATTAGGATAATTCTCTCCGTAATAAGCCATTTCACGACTTGCCGTATAAGGCCCTGCAACCGTTGCTTCAACATTCAGTTTGCCGAAAGAAGAGGCTTTGAAATAATCTTTTACACTTCCCTGATGTCCGTTTGCGGAATAGCCTATCTGATTGAACAAAGCATCGACCTCATCACGCGATGTCGTGAAAGCAAGATCGGAGTAACTCATAAGGATAACAAGCATCTTATATGTCTCCTCTCCGTTTGAATTAAGGCTTTTGTGCATTGTTTTTTTGTTGAAGTTCTCTGAAATCTCCCAAAGTTGTTTCAAATAGGAAATCTGCTCCGGGGAGTAGAACAAATTCTTGTCCAAACTTGCGATAAAAGCCATCTCTTCACTCGTTCTTTCTGCAGGATTATGCGTCAAAACAGAAGAAGGCTGCATTCCACCCTTTCCATCAGAGATTGCATACACAAAATCGCCGTTTGCCGCTCTCATCAGCGTATAACCATCGGAAGTTTTTGCCCAAGCAACTTTCTCATCCCCTTTAAGAGTAACCGTTACGGTCGTTCTGTCCGACTGTTTGAAGTCAATAGGATAAGGATATGCCGGAACGCAAAAAGCCTTCAAGCCCAAGCATAGGACAAAGGCACAAAAAAATAACAATGTTCTTGCTTTCATATTCATCAAAATTCTTATTATTCAGCCTACAAAGATATACAGTTTGCTCGATATACCAAAATGCAGAGGCGAAAAATCGACAAAAAGCCATATATACTCGGCAAAAATCTTTGGAAAAGCGATGAATTTCCCGTAATTGCCTAATCGCTTATTTATCTGTTGAAATACGGCATTACCACAAAGGCTTACCGGCTTATATGTACAAGCCTTATACCGACAAATTCGGGCATTTCCGACATCATCATGCAAAACGAGCAAAAAACATAGAAATTTACACATAATCATAAATCCCGTAAAAGCACCTTTCCCTCACTCTGAAAATCAACTCTTTGCAAATCCGAAAATAAAACGCCGAAAGGATTTTTTGGAACGGCGTTTGGAAAAATTCTTTCGCCGTTTTATTTTCGCTTAAAGGGCGTTTCTTTTTCTGCCGATTACCGAGACATTTCGGGCAATGTCTTTATGCCAAAAATTTTCGTACCTTTGCGAACTGAAAATAAGACGGAATTATGTTGGAAAAATTGGAGGCAATAAACGAGAAGTTCATCGAGATAGAACGGCAAATGAATGAACCGGAGGTGATGAACGATATGAAGCATTATGTGAAGTTGAGCAAGGATTATAAGGACTTACAACCCGTGATTGCTGCCTATAAGGAGTATAAGAATGTTTTGAAGAACATAGAGAATGCCAAGGAGGTGTTGAATACAGAGAGGGACGAAGATTTCAGAGAGTTGGCTAAACAGGAATTGGCTGATTTGAATCCGAAGAAAGAGAAGATGGAGGATGATATTCGTCTTATGCTTATTCCTTCCGACCCTCAGGACGGCAAAAATGCGATTTTTGAAATCCGTGCAGGTACGGGAGGAGATGAGGCGAGTATTTTTGCAGGCGACCTTTACAGAATGTACACCAAGTTCTTCGAGAAAAAAGGGTGGAAAGCCGAGATTGTGGATTATACCGAGGGAACCGTAGGCGGTTATAAGGAGATTGTATTGAATGTATCGGGAGAGGGTGTTTATGGTCAGATGAAGTATGAGTCGGGAGTGCATAGAGTGCAACGTGTTCCGCAAACCGAAACGCAGGGAAGAGTGCATACATCGGCTGCTTCGGTGGTTGTATTGCCGGAAGCGGAGGAATTTGATGTGGATTTGAAAATGAGTGATATCAGAAAGGATACTTTTTGTTCTTCCGGTCCGGGAGGTCAGTCTGTAAACACGACCTATTCGGCTATAAGATTGACTCACATTCCTACAGGTATCGTTGTGTCATGTCAAGACCAAAAGTCGCAAATAAAAAACTTCGATAAGGCATTGACGGTTTTGAGAACAAGGCTTTTCGAACTGGAATACAACAAATACTTGAACGATATAGCTTCCAAAAGGAAGACTATGGTTTCCACAGGAGACCGCTCTGCAAAAATACGAACTTATAACTATCCGCAATCAAGGGTTACCGACCATAGAATAAACTGGTCTATGCACAACCTTCCTGTCTTTATGGACGGGGAAATACAAGAACTTTTGGACGCTTTGCAACTTGCAGAGAATGCAGAGAGGTTGAAAGAAGCCGTAAGCTAAAAAAATGATTGCAATATTCCGATTGCAATGACAAATAATGAGATTTGCAAAATAACAAGCGTGAAGCCTGCGTTTTACGCTTGTTATTGTTATATAATATCGTTGTGATGAAAAGAGTTTCTTTTGCTTTTTTACTGTTATTGAGCCTATCCTTTTCGGCTCGGTCGCAATACATTGCCTCTTCTCTCGGACAATGGAGAGATCATTTGTCGTATTATCGTACGCATGCAGTGTTTGCTACCGGCAATTCTGTTTTGGTTGCAGCCGAATCGTCATTGTTTTACTTTAATAAGTACACCAAAGAAACGGAACGTTTCTCAAAGGTGAACGGACTTTCCGATGCAGGGGTGGGGGTTACCGGATATGATCCGCAGACCAAAGCCACGGTTATTACATACGATAATTCCAATATCGACATTCTGCAAAACGGAAAAGTGTATAATATTTCCGATATAAAGGTTCGCAGCATAGAGGGAAGCAAATCCATAAACGACATATACTTTTACAATTCCAAGGCTTACCTTGCCTGCGGCTTCGGAATTGTTGTGTTGGATTTGGACAGGAAAGAGATATATGATACTTATTATGTCGGCAAAAACAATGCCAAGATAGCGGTTAATAATATTGTGATAAACGATACTGCCATATTTGCGGGAACAGTTGAGGGTTTGCTTTATGCTCCGAAGAACAGTCCCGCTTTGAGTGCAAGTGAGACGTGGAAGAAGTTTCAAAGCATAGGTAATACGGGTAAAGCTGATTACAATATAAATTTCCTGCTTCAACCTAACAAAAGGCAACTTCTTGTAGGCGTTGCAATGGAAAACTCCACCAACAGCACTGTATATCTTTTCGACGGCAAAGATTGGACGACGGCTTTCGATGATGAGTATATTGCAAACTTGCGATTGTGTGATACAACTCTAATTTTGACGGCATACAGAAGTGTGAACCTTTATTCCGTCAACGATATAGCACATAAAAAGGAATATTTCCACATGAGCGATGAATGGAATCCTTTGCATGATGTAAAGCTTGATATAAACGATATAACCATAGATGGAGAGGATTTGTGGTTGGCTCATGATTATCGCGGATTACTGCATTATGCAAACTTCAAGAAAGGTTCGCAGACTGTGGAAGGTTATTTCCCGAACGGTCCTTTGAGTAATGATATATTTTCTTTAACCGTATCCGATGATGGAAAAGTCTATGCGGGACCCGGGGGAAGAACAATACAGAATGCACCTCGCGGACTTAGTGGAAATGTATGCTCTTTTGATGGCAGTTATTGGTGGGGCTTGGACAGAACACCGGCACTTGATACGATAAAAGACATTCTCAACGTAAGCATAGACCCACGCAACCCCAAGCATATTATGGCATCATCATGGTGGAACGGCGTTGTGGAAATATTGGACAATAAAGTAATCAATGTTTATACGGAGGCGAATACCGATGGTAAACTCCTGCCTCACCCTTATTGTTTCAGAATTGCAAAAGTAGAGTATGACGAATCCGGAAACCTGCTTATAGCAAATTCCATGGTGCAGAATGGTTTCTGCTATCTTACTTATAATAATGTATGGGGCAATTTCGACACTTATTCTTTCATAGGAATGGATGAAATACTCGGAATGACGTTGGATAAGACAGCTCATTACAAATTGCTTTGGACAGCGGGCAATAAGATTTTGGTCTTGGACAACAACGGAAACAAAATACTGCTTGACCCTAATAAAGGTTCAAAAGACCAGACCACAAAGGTAAACTGCATAACGCAGGATATGGACGGAGAAATGTGGATAGGAACAGACAAGGGTATAAAGGTGGCGTATAATATCTCCGATGTATTTAACAGCGATGACGGGGTACATTCCAATTTAGAGTGTCAGAATATAATCTATCAGGAAGACGGCATAGCACAATACCTTTTGAATTTCGAGAATATAACCTGCATAATGATTGACGGAGGAAATCGTAAATGGGTAGGTACGGAGCGGAACGGTATTTATGTTCTTTCGCCTTCCGGAAACGAACAAATATATCATTTTACGGCAGAGAACAGTCCTTTGATTTCCAATAGAATTATCTGCATGGCTCAAAACGGAATAACGGGTGAAGTTTTCATAGGCACGGACAGGGGGATTGTTTCATATAAAGCAGAATCGACCAAAGGAGCCGAGCAGGCAGGAAAGTTGACTGCTTATCCTAATCCTTTAAGACCGGGACATAGCGGTAAAATAGCCATCAAAGGTTTTGTGGCAGACTCGGATGTAAGGATAACAGATGTTTCAGGAAAGACTGTGGCTCATATTAAATCCATAGGAGGGCAAGCCGTTTGGGACGGAAAGAACTTCAAAGGAGAAGATGTGGCAAGCGGGGTTTATCTTATCTTTTCCTCTGCCGAAGAAGGTACGAAGACCGCAACAGGCAAAGTACTTATAATAAGGTAATCCGATGACTTCAATCACCGAAGCTCTTGTTCTCAGCAGCATACCATACAATGATACAAGTCTTATCGTAAAAGCCTATACCAAGGATTTCGGATTGCAGACCTATATATTGCGTTCAGCCCGCAAAGTCGGCAGTAGAACGAAGGTGCAACACTTTCAATCTTTGAGAATATTGCAATTAGAGATAAGTTCCATGCCGAAAGCAAAGTTGCATAACATCAAAACCTCCTCTCTCATCTCGGGTTGCGAACAAACAGGCAGCAATATTGTCAAAACAAGTCTTGCAATCTTTATGGCAGAAGTGCTGAATCTCTCAATCAAAGAGAATATTCCCAATGAGGACTTATACTTTTTCCTTAAAGAACAAGTCATGGCTTTGGAAAAAGCCGAAGAAACCGCACTATCCGAGTTCCATTTGCACTTTCTTATAGACCTTTCCGCCAAACTCGGCTTTCGTCCGTATGATAATTACAGCGAACAAGCACCTTTTTTCGACCTTCTTTCAGGTCAATTCACCCCTTCGCCACAAGACAAGGACGTCCTAAACCTGCAATCCTCACATTCACTGCATAACCTTCTCCTTGCAAATACCCAAATCACCCACCCGAAAAGCACCGCAACAAGAATTGAACGCAGGGAATTATCGGACAATCTCGCAAGATTCTATGCCATACACATAACCACAGGTAAGATGATACGCTCACACGAAATTCTCAGCTTAGTACTATCCTGAAGGGAAGTTTTATGAAAGAAAGCAGGATAAGAACAGCAAGCAGTTTCTCTGTATCTGCCTTTGAAGTTGCTTCTATAATTTCTTCATATATAATATAGCACACCTTTACCTTTGCTTCCCTCCTATCCTCTATAATTTCTACATTTTCCTCGGTGGCATCTGTCTTATTTGTGTTCGTTTTCTCCTTTTTCGTGTTCGGAAGCCGGATTTCAATGGGTGCAGATGGCGAAGTAATGTTGGATTTCGGGGAGATAAAGGCTTGATATGCGAAGTTGTGGTTGATTTTCGGGAAGGTGGCGTATTGAAATGTTGGTTATGGTTTGGGGATATGGGGATTGCGGCAGAGAGATTGCAAACTTATGGAAACTGTCGGCTATACCTGTACCGGTGTATTTAACGTATGCTTCTTTGATTGTCCATAAGCGGGTGAAGGCTTCGGCTTTTTGTTCCTCTGCAATAGTGTCCAAATAGGTGGCTTCATCAGGGTGAAAGCAGCGGCGGACAAGCATTGGACGGTATTTGCGAAGCGGTTCAAGGTCTATGCCGATCGGGGTATCCGACAGAGCAATGGCTATGTGGGTTCGGCTGTGGGTAATATTGAAATGCAGCTTTGGCATGGCGGGGAAAAAGGGTTTGCCCTTCGGACTTCTCTTTATTAAGAGGTCGAAGGGCATTCCTTTGGTTTGTATGAGGCTTCTCAGGTATTGTTCTGCCTGATGGCTTCGTGCTTCTCCGAGGTTTCGGGCATTGCCGTTGCCGTATTGCATGGCGGCATGCTCGAAACTGAGGATGTGATATTCCATTTTGATATCGCCAGACGGCTACTTTATGTCCAAAAGTTCGACATCGAATACCAAAGTGCTGCCTGCGGGTATCGAACCGACTGCTTGGTCGCCGTATGCAAGCTCCGATGGTATGAAGAAGCGGTATTTGCTTCCTATACTCATGAGTTGAAGGCCTTCCGTCCAACCCGCAATGACCTGATTCAAAGGAAAGGAGATAGGTTCGCCTCTTTGTACGGAGGAATCGAAAACCTGTCCGTTCAAAAGTGTACCATGATAGTGTACGTGAACGGTATCGGTAGCCTTAGGCTTCTTTCCTTCTGCTCCTTGGAGGACTTGATATTGCAAACCACTCGGTGTTTCAAATACTCCGGGATTATTACGGTTTTGTGCAAGGAAAGCACTTCCTTCTTTCTTTGCCCCTTTTGCCTGTTCTGCCATGGCAGCTTGTTTCTTGGCGTTTACCTCTTGTTGCCAACGCATCATGACTTCGTTTTTCTCGTTTTCGCTCAAAAGGTTCTCGCTTTTGCCGGAGGCAGCAGCCTTTATGGCTTCCAACATAATGTTTACGTCAATGTCGTAGCCCTCTTTCAAAAGGGAGGAGCCTATGTCCTCCCCTATTATGTAGCTTACCTTTTCTTTGTCGTTTGTAAGTTTCATTTGTTTTTTGTGTTTCAGTTATTTATTTTACTATCTTCAATTCGTCTATAAGGTTTTTAGCTCCTGCATACTTGTCAATCACAAAGAGGACGTAGCGTACGTCAACATTGATTGTTCTTTGCAGTTCCGGTTCAAAGGCTATGTCGCCGCTCATTGCCTCCCAATTACCGTCAAATGCAAGTCCTATCAAATGTCCGTCGGCATTAAGAATAGGGCTTCCGGAATTTCCGCCTGTGATGTCGTTGTTGGATAAGAAACAGGTGATAAGTCTGCCTTCATTGTCGGCATATTGACCATAATCTTTGGCATTATAGAGTTCTTTGAGTTTCTTCGGTACTGTAAACTCGGCATTTGAAGGGTCTTCCTTTTCCATCAAGCCGTCTATCGTGGTTACAAAATCATAGTGAACTGCATCTGCAGGATAGTAATCAAGAACTTGTCCGTATGTCATTCTCATTGTGAAGTTGGCATCAGGATAACGTACCAAATTTGCGTCCATTGCCCGTAAGGCTTCGATAAACAGAGGACGCAAACGTTGCAACTCGTGCTCTGCCTGACTCATTTTTTCATCAGTACCTTGCAACATGATGTATGTTAACATACCTACTTGTGCTATAAGGTCTTTTTGCAACTTCTTTGCAGTCGGATTAGCAATAAATTTGGCGAATGCTTTCTCGTTTGCGAAGACAGATTTTTTGAAAGCGTCTTCTACCAACTTATCGATATCGCCCTTGTATTTCTTATCAAAAAGCTCATTAAGTGCAAACAAACGTTCGGAAGCCGGAATGGAGTAAAGCAAATTACAAAGAGCCCTGAACATTTCCTTCTCCGTAGCAGGGTCGGTCGCAGCAAAGGTTCCTTCCATTTCAGCCGCAAGACCTGCTTTCAGTTGTTCCGCAATGGCTTTGTCTTTCATTTGTTCGTCAACCACCTGCAAGGTCATGTAAATTCTGAAAGCACTCAATGCGGTTTTGCAAGTCATCAATCCGAGGTTACCATACCAAGAATACTTGGTCAACGGTTCGTCTGCAATAATCTTGAAGTTCTTTTCCAAATCGGACAACAGGCTTCCGTATCGGTTTATTCTGTCGCCGTCCGCCTTTATCCATTCTGCCAAACGCTCCTCGATAGCTTTCTTCTTGCCATACACGTCAAGACGTTTCAATCCTCTCAATTCGCCTTTCTTGTTCTTCCAAAGGTTCATGTAACTTGCATAATCGCCCGCATATTTCAACATTACCGCATTATCCTTGTCCATCATGCTCTTCATCACGGGCAAAAGGGCATCGCCTGCGGCTATTACGGCAGGGTCGCTTACCTCTATTGTGTTCTTGACCTCGTAGGAAGTCATATATCTCTCAGTGGAACCCGGATAACCCCATATCATTGTAAAGTCGTTTTTCTCTACGCCTTTAAGACTTATAGGGAGATAATGTTTAGGCTTGTAAGGTACGTTATCCTTTGAATATTCGGCAGGAGTATTGTCCTTTGAAGCATATACTCTGAATATGGAGAAGTCGCCTGTATGACGAGGCCACATCCAGTTGTCCGTATCTCCGCCGTACTTGCCTATTGCTGACGGAGGAGCGCCGACCAAACGAACATCATGGAAAACTTCATAAACAAACATGTAGTATTCCAAGCCCTCAAAGAAAGGCTTAATCTCCACTTTATACCTTCCGTTCTCGCTGTTGTTCTTCTCCAATTCGGTAATACGCTTTTGGATTTCATCCTCGTACTTCGACTTGTCCGCTTCATTGATATGGTTTTGCAAAATGTCCTTTGTTACATCTTCCATTCTGACAAGGAAAGAAACATATAAGTCCGGAATAGGAATTTCCTCCTCCATGCTGTAAGCCCAAAAGCCATTGGTCAAATAATCGTGTTCAACGGTAGAAGCACTCGCTATTGCATTGTAACCGCAGTGGTGATTGGTAAACATCAAACCCTTCTCGGAAACAATTTCTCCCGTACAGAAGTTTCCCATTTGAACAATAGCATCTTTCAAAGACGAATTGTTGAAACTGTACAACTCCTCCGCCGTAAGCCTTAGGCCTTTCTTCTGCATATCCGCATAATTCAGTTGCTTAAAAAACATAGGCAACCACATTCCTTCGTCCGGTTTCGGCACCGGTTTGGCAAAGACAGCCGAGAAAGCCAGCATCAATGCCATCAAACTGAAAATGTTTTTCTTCATTGCTTTGTTATTGTTTTATTTGTTATATAATTGTTTTCTCATTTCTTCGTTTCGCTGCCTCCGATAAGCCATTCCGATTATTCATACAGCCCTATAAATATTGTATTACCGACAACTTATCGGGTGAAAAGACCTCTTGAGCCACGTCTTGAACCTCCGAAGGTGTCAGTTGTTCAAGCTGCTCGCATATTTCCTGCAAACTGTTTATCTTTCCGAAGTTCAAAAGACTTTTTCCCATGGCCAACATCTCGCTTTGGTTCTGATCGGCATTTACAATCAACTGTCCTATCAACTGATGTTTGAATTTGGAAAGGCTTACGGGATTTATCGCCTTTTGAGCAAGATTATCCAACTCATGTTTGATAAGTTGCAAGGTTTTATCGGCATGCTTCTTATCCGTGGAGGCATAAACGGCAAACACTCCGCTGTCATAATACGCCGTATAGGAGGACTCTATTGAATAAGTAAAGCCGTACTTCTCCCTGATGTGCATATTAAGATAAGAGTTCATCGCTCCGCTGCCGAGAATGTTGTTCAACAGAGAGAAAGCCACCTTCTTGGGATTTCGATAGGAGAATGCCCTGTTCCCTATTACTATATGCGACTGATAAGTGTCTCTTTGCTCGACCACCGTCTTGGCTTCATATTTGCGAGGAGCTTTTCTGCTCATATTTCCTGTTGTTTTGCATTCCGCCCCAAGGTGTTTTTCGCAAAGAGAGAACCATTTGTCGGCGGGCATAGAGCTTATTGTCGAAACAACCATCTTATCCGTCGTATAATTCCAACTGAAAAAATCCTTCAACTGCTCACATGACAAAGACATTACCCTCCTTGGTGTTCCCAAAATCAAACGTCCCAAACCGTGATTGCCGAAAATAAGATGTTCAAAGTCGTCAAAAATCTGCTCCGAAGGGGTGTCCAAATACGAATTTATCTCGTCAAGCACCACAACCTTCTCTTTCTCGACCGGCTGTTGAGGAAAATCGGAATGAAACATTATATCCGCAAGCAGTTCCAAAAATCTCTCCTGATATTGTTGCAGATAAAGAGCATAAACGCAGGTTTCCTCCTTTGTTGTGAAAGCATTCAACTCCCCTCCCACTCCATCGATGCAGGAAAGTATCTGAAATGCCTTTCGTTTCTCCGTTCCCTTGAAAAGACAATGCTCTATGAAGTGAGCCGTTCCGTTTTCCGAACTTTTCTCGTCCCGCGAACCCATGTCTATCGTCAGTCCGCAATGGGATACGTCCGAAGTCGTAAACCTGTGAACGAGCCTTATGCCGTTTGAAAGGGTATGGAAAGAGTAAGGATACTCCTTTGTTTTTACCATCTGAACTTTAGGGCTATCGGCTTATGACATAGTACTCTCCACCAAGTCTTTCAATCATCTTGGCCATCAGGTCGTTCGCCTCTTTCAAGGTTCTGCGGGAACCGTAGCTCACATAGAAAATAGGCGAACCGCTCTTCACCTTGCTCAATACGTAACTGTCGTAACCCAAACTCTTAGCCTTTCGAGCCAAACGCTCCGCATTCTTCTTGTCCGAGAAAGAACCGCCGATGACATCAAAACCCATACGGGAATAGTTCTGAACCACCACAGGGGAATTATTATCCACGCTCTCCGTTGCCGGTTTCGTTTGAACTGCTTCCGGCTTTTCTTTTTTCTTTTCGGTCTTTGCTTTCGCTACCTTCTTGACAGGCTGCGGCTTCTTCACCTCCGGCACAGGCTCTTCAAGCGGTTCCGTTTCCTCCGCAATGCTTTCCGTAAAACTTTCCTCCACAAGCTCTGTCGGTGTCTGCACCACAACAACGGCATCAGGTTTCTGCTGCGACTTAGGACTTATATAATAGCTCAACCTCTCCGTTAAAGGCTTCAAGAAAGGCTTATCCGGCAAAAGGTTGAAGTAAAAGCCTGCAACGAAACCTCCGCAACAAAGCAAAAGGAAGAGCAATATGCAAAGTATGACAAGCATTATTCTTTTACGACGCTTCTTTGCTTTCTTCTTACGTTTCTTCTCCGCTTTCTCTCGGTGTTTCCTTTCCTTTTCTTCCTCCTCACGAAGTCTTTCCTCTTCCTGACGACGTCTTTCCTGCTCTATCGCTGCCCGGGCTTCGGCTTTCTCTTGTTCCGAAGCAGGGATTATATCCTCTATCTTTACGTCTTTCTCTATAGGTTTCAACTCTGCCTCCTGCTCCGGAAGCTCATCGACTGCCAAAGTCTCCTTCACCTCACTCTCCGCAACAGTATTCTCCAATTCCGCTGCCACAACAGCCTCCCTATGCGAAACACTCTCCTGCGGCAATTCCCTTTGCTGCATTTCTTCCGCCCTCTGCACGGGAGCTTCCTCCACAACAGGCTGTTCCACAGGCTCTGCCGCCGGTTCCTTCACCTCTTCAACGCCTTCCGGCTCAGGCTCCTTGGTGCGAACAGGCGTAAGAAATTCATCGGCATCGAAAGTCTTGACGTTTTTCAGCGTTGTAAAAGCAAAGGCATCGTCCAACAAATTCAACTTACCTGCTTCAAATGTAAGATTTCCCGCAAAGTCTCTGCCCAATTCTCCTAATTCTCCAATCTTGCACTTAGCCCCTTTCTCCAACTTCTCTTTCAAAGAATCGGTATATTGCTTTATCCAAACCAAAGCCGTCTGTTCGGAAATAAACTCCTTTTCCGCCATACTCTTCACGAAAGAATAATCATTCGCTTCCTCCGCTTGGAAAGTCAACTTCCTGCACGGAGGTTCTATAGTACCCGTCAAAGGCGATATTTCCGCCGCATGATGTTGCACATAAAAAGTTCCCAAACCCGGAAGTTCGGCTTTATCATGACTATGCAAATATTCGAATAAATCGGCTGCTACATTCATTATATATTCGTTTATATTATTCCAACATTCTGTTTATTCTCTCCAAGTCTTCGGGCGTATCCACTCCGAAACTCTCGAAAGCCGTCGGCTTTATGAAGATACACAAACCCTTTTCCAACCAACGCAACTGTTCAAGGCTCTCTGCCTTTTCCAAAGTCGAAAGAGGAAGCCGTACAATCTCGTGCAATGTCTCACTTCTGTAAGCATAAAGACCTATATGCTTGTAATGACATGCGTGCTTCAAGTAATCTTCCCTCTCCACACCCCTCAAATACGGTATCACACTACGGGAAAAATATATTGCCCTGTTCTCTGCGAACACGACTTTGACACAATCGGGGCTGAACAAATCTTCCGCACACTCTATCCTCTTTGCAAGAGTTGCAATCCGACAATCCCTATTCTCGAACAAAGACACAACATCCTCCAACTGCTCTTTCTTAATCAAAGGCTCATCTCCCTGCACATTGACCACCAAATCATAATACTCCCCTGCCCTTTCCAAAGTCGCAAGCACCTCATCGCATCTCTGCGTCCCGCAAGAGCAATCCTTGGAAGTCATCATCACATCGCCGCCACACTCTCTCACCTTTCTCTCTATGCGTTCATCATCTGTGGCAACCACAACCCTGTCGAACAAAGCCGAAGCTGCAACAGCATCATAAACCCACATTATCATACACTTCCCTCTCAATTCCGCCAAAGGCTTTGCCGGAAATCTGCTGCTGGCATAACGTGCCGGTATAACCGCAAGTCTTCTCATTTGAACAAACCGTTAATTTCCGCTTCTATCATGGAGACAACCTTTCCGAAATCTTCCTTGCTGTCAACCACATCAAGCTCGTCTATATTCAGTATCAACTTATTTCCTTCGTAAGTATCAATCCAGCTGTCATACCTTTCGTTCAAGGAGCTTATGTAATCCAATCTTATGCTGCTCTCATACTCACGCCCTCTTTTGGCAATCCTGCTCACCAAAGTAGGCACCGAAGCCTTCATATAAAGAAGCAAATCCGGCGGTTTGATAAAAGAGTTCATCAACTCGAACAAAGACAGATAAGTCTCATAATCCCGAGAGTTCATCAGCCCCATCGCATGCAGATTGGGGGCGAAAATATAAGCGTCCTCATACAAAGTACGGTCTTGAACCATGTTCTCGAAACTGTTTCGCGAGTCAATGACATGCTTGAATCTCTTATGCAGGAAATAAATCTGCAAATTAAAAGACCAACGCCTCATATCCTCGTAGAAATTCGCAATATAGGGATTATCGTCCACCTGTTCGTAAATTGCTGTCCACTTGAAATGCTTAGCCAACAGCTCTGTAAGAGTTGTCTTTCCGCAACCAATGTTTCCTGCTATCGCAATATGCATGATACTCTCGCTTGATTAGATTACAAACCAAGTGCAAAGATATGAAGAAAAACCGAAAGAACAAATCACCAAGCTCTTTTTACCGCCTAAAAAACCACTCCCTTTCACACCAAGCCCATATCACCTTCAAACCAAAGGCCGTTTTAGAAAATTAAAAGGGCGAAAGAAAAAATTCAAACGGCGTTTCCGTCGAGCGAAAGGGCGTTTGAGAAAAGGGGCTTGGGGCTTTGTTTTTGTTTTTCGCTTTTTCCGGGGTGGGAAAAAGGCTAAAAAGACGTATCTTTGCCGAGGATTTCGTTAGTGAACGGGGTTCGGAAAATTCATGGAATTGTTATGTTGAAATATATTTTGAGAGTATCGTTTTTTTGCTGCATTTTTTTGTCGCCTTTCTTTGTGTGCGGGCAGCAGATTTACAGTGAGGATAGTTTGGAATTTGAATATACGGCTTTGCAGTTGGAGGTGGAGAGTCTTCGTAAGGAGGTTGTCGGTTTGAATGAAAGCATAGATGCTTTGAAAAACCGCAATAAGGAATTGCATTTGATAAATGATACGCTTACTGTGGTGAATAATGAGATAAACAAACAGTTGAGCGAGAAGAATGCTTTGTTGGAGGAGAAAATCCGCATATTGCAGCAAAAGGAAATTCTTTTTGCGGAAAAGGAACAGCTGTATAAGGAGGCTATAAGTAATTCCAATGTGGATAAAGCGAAAATTGAGGGTCTGGTGGAGGCTAAGAATGCGAGCATAGTGGGTAAGGATAAGGAGATTTCGTTATTGCAGAAGAGTATAAACGAAAAGGAAAATCATATTTCCACCAAGGACATGCAGTTGAAGCAGATGTCGGCGGAACGGGATAAGTATTTCATGATGTCTGATACGCTTCGCGAGCAGCTGAAAGAGGCTCAGATAGTGATTTTGAAGCGTGAGGAGGAATTGAAATACACAAAGAAACGTGCCGAAGAGGCGGAGGCAAAGGTGGAAAGGGCTACTGGCAGAAAGAAAAAAGTGAGAGTAATTCAGGGATTGGCAATGCACTTTTCTCCTATGCCGGACTGGATTATCAGACCGAGGATAAATCCTGCAGGAGAGTACAAGAACTTTATAGAAAATGCCAATGCAGGAACGGTGGATTTTGATTTGGTGGTGGGTGCTTCGGTAATGCTCTTGGATTTAACGAAGAACGGAGAGAAGTTTACGCAGGATTTGGGAATATACGTGGGCTTCGGAGGCAACAATCTTTTCAAGAACTTCTATTTAGGTCCTTCTTATAAGTTCCTTGACTTCTTTCATCTTTCTATCGGAGTGAAGATGGCTCAATATACCGTGCTTGCAGATGGTTATAAAGTCGGAGACGAACTGCCTGTCGGTTGGGCAATTCCCACAGGGAAGAAATGGATAATCACACCTTACATTTCACTTTCTTTCGATTTGGATTTCATTTCATATATAGGTAAAAAATAATACGCATATGAAGACACTGATTAAAAATGCACTGATTGACGGCATTGAACAGGATTTGTTGATTGAGGATAGTCTTATTCGCAAAAAAGCAAAAGGAATAGAGGAGAGAGATGCGGAGATTGTGAACGCCGAAGGCAAGGCTGTCATTCCTGCTTTCTACAATATGCATACTCATGCGGCAATGGCGTTGTTGAGGAGTTACTCCGAGGATAAGCCTTTGTTCGATTGGTTGAACAATATATGGAAAAGGGAAGCAGAACTGACGGCTGAGGATATTTATAACGGAACACGGCTTGCGATATTGGAGATGATAAAAAGCGGAACGGTGTTCTTTGCGGATATGTATTGGCATAACGAAGCTGTTGTGAGAGCTGCTCAAAGCATGGGCATAAGAGCCGATGTCGGAATCTGCTTGATGGATTCTTTGGGTAAAGAGGTAATAAAGCAGAAATCGGACTTCGCTAAGAGTTTCCGCAAAGACGAAAATTCTTTGGTCTCCATAGGTATTGCTCCTCATGCAGTATATACATGCAGCAGCGAATTGTATCGCAGGAGCTTCGAATTGGCAAGAGAACACGGCTTGTTGTTTCATACGCATTTGGCAGAGACCGAGAAGGAAGTGGCAGATTGCTTACAACAACACGGTAAAACGCCTGTGGAGTACCTTTATGATTTGGGGGTTCTCGATGAGCAAACATTGGTTGCCCATTGCGTTCACCTCAATGAGAGGGATATGGAACTGCTTGCCGAAAGCAAGGCAACGCTTGTGCATAATCCATGTTCCAATATGAAGCTCGCTTCCGGCGTATTCGATTCGGAAGCCGTAATGCGAAAAGGTTGCAGAATTGCATTGGGAACGGACGGCAATTCATCGAACAATAATCTTTCCATGATTGAGGAAATGAAATTTGCATCGCTGCTTGCCAAGGTGCATTACATGAATCCTACGGCAGGAAAGGCGGAAGAGGTCATGCGTTGGGCGACGCAGAACGGTGCAAGGGCGGTAGGATTGAATGCAGGCAGGATTGAGGAAGGTGCTTTGGCGGATATTCTGATTGTGAAGCTCGATAATGAAAGACTTGTGCCGAATAACGACCTTGTTTCCAACATTGTTTATTCTGCCGATACGAGATGTATCGACAGCGTGATGTGTAACGGAAAGTTCTTGATGAAAGACGGTCATGTCGATAAGGAGGAGGAAATCATAGCGACGGCTCGCAAATACGAATAAAGGGAATATATTTCCGATGAAGAGATTTCGATTTGTCCTTTCAGCGTTTCTTCTGAGCATGGCTTTGTGCGGCTTTGCTCAAAGAGGCAATGAGATAAAGTGGATAAGAGTCGAGGGCGGCAGTTTTATGATGGGTTGCAAGAGTGGTGAGGAAGATTGTTACCCCGATGAGGAAGAACACTGCGTCAGGGTATCTTCTTTTGAAATATCGGCATACGAAGTAACAGTTGCGGAGTTTCGCTACTATTGTGAGCAGACAGGACGGAGCATGCCCAAGGAACCTACCTTCGGTTGGCAGGACGAACATCCTATTGTCAATGTTTCATGGCAGGAGGCTGCGGATTATGCAAAATGGATAGGCGGACGACTGCCGACGGAAGCCGAATGGGAGTTCGCAGCACGCGGAGGGATAAAAAGCAAAGGATACAAATATTCAGGAAGCGACAATCCGTTTGAAG
>URCX01000022.1 GCA_900546465.1 uncultured Bacteroidota bacterium
AGATAGTTTCTTGCAAATTCCCTTGTAAGATACCTGCCGCTGCGGTCGTGGTCGTCCCATTCCTGATTTGCCATAAGCATCGGCACTGCAAAGAAGCATATAAGGGTTATGGCAACGGCTTTGGCATTCTCGGGCATTTTCAATTTCTTCAACCATTCGAATATGCCGTAAACGCCCAAACCGATCCATATTGCAAAGGCATAGAACGAGCCTGCATAGGCATAATCCCTTTCCCTCGGCTGACATGGAGGCTGGTTAAGGTAAAGAACGATTGCCAAGCCTGTCATGAAGAACAAAAGGAAGACAACGAATGCATCTTTCGGCTTTCTCTTGATATGGAAAAGCAAACCTGCTATTCCCAATAGAAGAGGCAAACAGAATAAACGGTTCTTACCCGGATTGTTCGCCAAATCGGACGGCATGTCTGTTTGAGGTCCGAGTCTCCACGCGTCAATGAAATCTATGCCTGTGATCCAGTTTCCATGCAAAAGGTCTTTCGTTCCGTTACTCTCGGACATAGGTTCATAGCCTGAGTAATTCAGACCGAAGCTTTGAATATCGTTTTGTCTGCCTGCAAAGTTCCACATGAAGTAACGCCAATACATGTGATTTATCTGGTAACGGAAGAAATAGGTAAGGTTTTCGCCGAAGGTAGGTTTCCTATCCGAACCCTCTTTTATGCCGCTCCACATCTTGTAATAAACAGGGTGATTACGGCTTGCGTCATTGGAGTACATTCTTGGGAAAATGGTTGTGTGCTTACTGTCATACACAACTTTGCCTCCCTGTCTGACTTCGATGTATTTCTTTTCCTTTTCGTCTTTAATGTATTTGGGGGTACCGTCTTTTTGTTCTATTGCAGTGGCAGTGTAATACTGTCCGTGGAAAAGAGGTGTGTCCCCATACTGTTCCCTGTTCAGATATGTCAATAGGGAAGTCGCATCTTTCGGAGCGTTTTCGTTTATAGGCGTATTGGCATTGGCTCTTATGACCAAGACAAAGAAAGTTGTATATCCTACCAATATGAAAAGCAACGACAGTATGGACGCATTCCATACGGGTTTGTTTTTCTTCTTGGTATAATACAGGCCGAAAACTATGGCTGCTATTAAAAGCAAGAAGTAGATTATCGTACCGGTATTGAACGGCGCTCCTATGGAATTGGTAAAGAATATCTCGAACTTGCCTGCAAAGATGACGATATAAGGTACGACGAAATACAATATAAAGGCTACCAAAATCATCGACACTATGCCGACAAGAATAAACTTTTTCTTTCTTCCTTTTTGAACGTTCGGAAATTTCTTGAAGTAATATACGTAGGTGATTGCAGGAATGGTAAGCAGGTTAAGCAAGTGTACCCCTATGGCTATGCCTATCAAAAATGCGATAAGCACCAACCAACGCAGGTTGTGGGCATCGTCTGCTTGGGATTCCCATTTCAGTATAGCCCAAAACACAATGGCTGTAAAGCATGAACTCATTGCATACACCTCTCCCTCAACGGCTGAATACCAAAAGGTATCCGAGAAAGTGTAAGCCAAACTGCCGACGATACCGCTTCCGAAGATGGCTATCATCTGGGCAGTCGTCATCTCTTCCGCCTTTTTCACGAATTTCTTCGCCAACATCGTAATCGACCAAAAGAGGAACAGTATGGTGAAACCGCTGCATAAAGCACTCATTGCGTTGATTGTATAGGCCGTTTTGGTCACATCACTGCCTGCGAAGTTGGAAAACAAAGCTCCTATCAGCTGAAAGGTAGGAGCCCCCGGCGGGTGGCCGACTTGTAATTTGTCTGCTGTTGCTATATATTCCCCGCAGTCCCACCACGATGCCGTAGGCTCGGCAGTGATGAGGTAAACCGTTGTGGCAACAATAAAGATTGCCCAACCAAGTACGTTGTTTATCAGATTATATCTCTTCATCTGTGTGTTTGAATATTAGTTTTGCGATATTCTTACCATATTACATTCTTACGTTTCACCGGCATGGTCATACATCTCGCTCCACCACCGCCACGTGGCAGCTCCGCAGCTTCAAATGTTACGACAAACTTTTCATGAGAATGCATATCCTCTCTTCCGGAGCAGACATCTTCCGCTCTCAACACATCAAAACCGGCTTTATTCAAGGCTTCAATAGTATGAGTATTGCGTGCATAGCCCAATATCTTGCCTTCACCCAATGCAAAGAAGTTTGCACCGGAATGCCACTGCTCTCTTTGTTGATACCATAGGTCATCGCCTCCGCAAATTACCGGTTCCAAATCAAAGCCAACACATTTGGTTGCTTCAAGGAAGTTTTTCCTTTCATGATAACGTATTTGACCGTTATCTATCTCTATGTGCGTTGTGGCAAATCCGCTGTCGGAATTCAAAATCAAAGGTGCATAGACCATACACTTGTTTTTATCCAACATTGTAAAGACCATATCCAAATGAATGAATGAATCGGGTTGTTCCGGAAGTTCTTGCACGATTATATGCTGCCTGTCTTTACGAGAGGCAAAGTACTTCGCCAAAAATTCAATGCCTTTCTTATTGGTACGACAGCCATTACCTATGAACAATACATCTTCCCTTGCAATAAGAACGTCTCCGCCCTCGGTATGAGCTCCTTCGGATAGTTTGGGGTTTATTGTACTTACCCCGAAAAGGTGCTTGAAAATACTCTCCATTATATAGCTTTCCCTGTCTCGCACCCTCGTACTCATCGAATGAATGAGTACATTATCATAAACAGAGGAAGAGGCATCTCTTGTGAAGAAGAGATTATACAAAGGTTGAAGCATAAACCTTTCTTCTTCAAATTCCTTAGGGTGAACACCCTTTACATACGGGTAACCCTCAATCAAAAAGCCTGCCAAACGGTCTGCCGGCAGCTCTATCAAGTCAGGAAAAAGGAATTGTTTGTTTTCCGCTGTCAACACCTTATTCAACAACTCGCTTTTAACCGAGCTTTGCAACAACACCCGCGTCAACAAATCCTTAACCTGATAAGTCTTTGTCCATTTCGACAAAACAGTCTCGAAATAAGAATATTCCTTTTTCGCAATGTTCAAATTCAGCAAATCACTGTACAAAGCCTTGTGTATATTGCCCGGTGTCATTTGTTCAATCTCAGAACCCGGAGTGTGAAGTATCACAGCCTCGAGTTGCCCTATCTCTGAATTAACTTCTATAAAATCCATACAAAATTACGTTGGTTCCACCATAAACATACCCGTCGCAACACAGGTATGAATTTGCAAATATAAGCATTTTTCCCGAAACGAACAAATCCTAAGCCTGCCTTGCGTCAAGCGAAAAACCACCTTTCGACAAAGCTCATCAAATCAAGCTTTTGGCAAAGCATCGTTTTATCGAAACTAAAACGCCGAAAGAATTTCACGAAACGCCGAAAGAATTTTTTCAAAGGGCGTTTTAATAAGCACGAATCGGCGTTTGGTTTTTGCTTGTCTTTGCAATGCTTGTTCTCCTATGCTTTTAGGCAGGTCGGCTTGGGTGATTTCCTTTGGCACATGGTGAAAAACAGAACAGCGAAAGCTCCTCCCTATTTGGAGAGGGGCTTTCGCTGTTGTCATACGGCTGCCGATTGAAGCCTTGTGGCGTAATGCCGGTTTCTATCAACAATAAAACGGATTATTTTCTTACTTGCTTCTTTGTTAATTCCGTCAACTGTCTTTGAGCAAGCATACGGCATTCGTATTGTGCGTCTTCAAAGGTCATAGGGAAAGGAGGCGTTTTTTGCGTAAAGGCACTTGCTCCGTGCAAAGAACCTGTTATACCCAATTCTCTTGCAACTTTCAAATATCTTATTGCGTCTATAACGACTCCTGCACTGTTAGGGGAGTCTATAACTGAAAGACGTGCATCGAAAGTTACCGGAGAACCGCCGAATCCTTCCAATTCCAAATGGAAAGTTGCCACCTTATTATCCTTGTAATAGGAAATATAGTTGCTTGGTCCCGCATATAGGAAGCTCTCATGAGAATCCAATCCGCGTATGTCGTGTTGGCAACGGATAACATTCTCTTTGCTTATCTTCTTTGATGCCAAACGCGAAGTGTTCAACATGTTCAAGAAGTCTGTGTTTCCTCCTACGTTTTCCTGAATATGACATTTTACCTTATGTCCCCTTGCAAATGCAAGTTCTTGAAGCATTTGAGAAAGGATGCTTGCTCCGAATTGGCTCTTCATATCATCACCGACAAGCGGAAGACCGGCATCGATGAATTTTTTCTCCCATGCAGGGTCGGAAGCTATGAATACAGGTATGCAGTTCAAGAATGCGACCTTGGCATCTATGGCACATTGAGCGTAATACTTGGCTGCTTTTTCGCTTCCAACCGGCAGATAGTTTATAAGTATATCTGCCTTTACTTCTTGCAATCTTTTTACAATATCAACCGAAGGTGTGGTTTCATCAACAAGGAAAGTGGTGTCAACCGGATAGGTATTGTAATCCTTCATGTGGTCGGAAATGCCGTCCAATATATGACCCTTTTCCACGATGACGTTACTCTTAGGGAACTTTTCAGGTTCCATGATATGAATTGTGCAATTCGGTTTAGCATATATGGCTCTGTCCAAAGTCTTTCCGACTTTTCTTTGATCTACATCAAAAGCTGCCACAACTTCTATATCGCTTGCTGTATAGCCACCGATATTGCTTGCCATCATTCCCTCGGGAGTGTTGTTGTTTGCCGGATTACCGTAATACTCCAAACCTTGTATCAAGGCGGAAGCACAGTTTCCGATTCCGACGATTGCTACTCTGATTTTTTCCATTGTTATTGATTTTTATTTTGCTATTATCGTATAATTTGTTTCCTGATTTCAATCCTTATAGTTCGCCGACTTGCTGCAAGTCGTTTATGATTTCGTCCGCCGATGGAGCGTCCGAGTTTTCCTCTTTCTGCCAACCTCTGCCCTTTAACCAAATCGTATGGAAGCCGAGTTTCTTTGCAGGAACAATATCCTTGGGGTAAGAATCTCCAATCATCAGACATTCCTCAGCTTTCAAGCCCAAGCATTTGAGACAATACTCATACAATCTTTTGTCAGGCTTGCTGTATCCTACACTCGCACTTTCCACAACAAGTTCAAAGTAATCCCTTAACCCGAACTCCCTCAACACTGTTTCCACATTACCGTAAAAATTACTGATAAGGGCTATCCTATATTTCTTCGCGAGAGTTTGCAATAAACCTTGTGCTTTGCGGGTGCAGGATAGAGGTACGGAATAACAGTTGTCGCAAAGACGTTTCAAGCTTTCTGCCGATATATCTTTGAGAATAGCGTTTTCGACAAGGAAATCCGCCTGCAAACGTATCTTTTTTTCAAGAAGCTGCAAGAAAGTATCGTCAGTCGCAACCATTCTTTGCTTGGCAAGCATTCTTTCTCCATATACGTAGGCATTTCTCAAATCTTCATCTTTCAAATTCGGGAATTCCTTTTGGTATTGGTCGCAAAAGATATTGTACCAATGCACTCCGTTGGTATCCAAAGTCGCTCCGTAATCGAAGACTACTGCTTTAAGCTTATCATATCTCATGCCGGTTTGTGTTTATACAGTTTTATAAGTATTACTCCGATGATTATCCAAAACAATTCGCTTATTCGCATTGCCAATCCTATATAAACGCCGTTTCTTGCGGGCAGTCCTATGCTTTTCAACGCCAATATCAAGCCACCCTCCTTGGTTCCGAGTTGCATAGGCGAAAAAAAGATAAGATTGGCAAAGAGACTCGTGCCTGTGGATATAATAATGGCTTGCAGAAGGTTTACATCTATGTTTATCGCCTGCATGATGAACAATATCTCCAAGCAACCGACTATTCTCGAAAGAGTCTCCAAGGCAAGGGATTTGAAGAAACGACTTCTGTGATTGAAGTATAAATCCTGTATCTGCTCGTCTATTTCCTGTAAATTCCTGCAAAATTCTTCCGTCATTTTCTTCTGTGTTTTCTTTCCTATATAAGGTATCTTGCATAGGAGATTAAAGAAGCCTACAACGACACCACGTTTGTAGAATTTGCTGATAAACATGGCTGCAAGCAGGCAAAGAATGATGAATATTACGGATATGATTTTTATTGTCGTACTTGTGTCGGGATATAACAGTATAAGAATGAAGCCGATTATCCAAAAGACGAAATGAGAGAGTATATGCATTATCGCATACATCAAAACGCAGGAGGTTGCCCGCTTCGTGCCGGTATAATCCTTTAAGCGGAGAATTCGATATGGTTCTCCACCGAGCGCCATTACAGGTGTGATATAATTGATTGCGTATCCGCTTATCGTTATGTTCAAAAGCTGCAAAAAGGATATGTTGCTCTTGGTCTCCTTGTCGGTAAGAATGACTTGTTTCCAAGAAAGAGCATTCAGGGGATAGACTAAAAGACGTACAGCTATAATAGCAATGAACCACCATGCCGTTTGGCGGATATTTTCCAATATCTCGCCAACGCCTATGTTGGCTATCATGATTGCTATTGCGGCAAGTCCTATTACTAAAAAAAGTATTTCGTATTTCTTCTTCACTGCTATCCCATTATCACTGCCTCAACAAATCTGCATACTTGCTTGCGAAGCGTTCTTCTCTTATTATCAATATTATCAATATTGCATTCATTACTACCAAATCAAAGACAAAATAAAGCCAAACGCAATCCAAAAACAAGCAGATAAAGAGAAATATCACTCTTGTATTGAATTGGAGTATGTTTGTCAGAGGCATATTGCTTTTATTTGCCGAACGTAGTTTTTCTTTCCAATCCGACGGTATATTATCGCCGAAACGTCCTCTGAGAACTTTGAGAAAGATTTGCATTTTCGGCGAAAAGAATTCCTGTTGTGCCGTATAGTTTCGGTAGAACCACATACATATTTTCTCGAATGGTTTTTCTCGAAAAGATATTTTGCGTAATTCCTGTGTCATTGCTTCGGAATTGTCTTGTTCGCTGCCTGTGGAAGATTTCAATATGAAGAGATGTATGTTGCGATAGTAGTCAGCCATTGCGGCATGGAATATATGACAAATTCCTGCGGCGGAAGCAAGCAACCAAATCCATGGAGAGCAGCCTTGATGCAAAAGTCGAAAAACGCAAACCAAATAAATGCAGATGAACCACAAGTCTCCGGCCAAACCATCGAGAATACGTCCCAAGCGTGTATGGTTATTGGTAAGCCTTGCGAGCTGTCCGTCTGTGGAATCCAACAAATTGGCAAATACAAGCAAGAGCATGCCGATTACATTGGTCGTCAAGTCCGCAGGATAGAACAAAAAACCCGCTGCAACGCCTATGAATATACTGAATACGGTTATCATGTTCGGCGTTATATGCAACTTGCTTGCCAACACTGCACACCTGAAACCCAAAGGACGATAAAATAAAATATCTATGAGTTCTTCCGTATCTTGGGACTTCAAAGTGTCCTCCATTTTTACTTTTTCACTTCCCTGCATAACGATAGTATTTTATTACATATATTCTTCGCTGCCTGCTGTGAGTAATTCGAGAAACTCGGAAAATCATTCACATCTATTATGTAGCACTCTCCTTTTTCATTTTCAATGATGTCCATGCCGAAAACCTCCAAGTCCAAAACCTTTGCCACCTTATCGGACAAAGAAACGAGTTTGGCTCTGTCCAAATCGGGAGTATATGTTGTTTGTTGCAGCTTTCCGCCGAATTTATCTTCACTCGGAATAAAGTATTCGCAAAAAGGCGTTCCGCTTATGCGATACAACTTCACCAATCTGCCGACAATATGTTCGCAAATCAAGACTTTTTCTATTCCTCTTTGGTTCAAACCTTCTACAGCCCTATTAAGCGAGGTCAAATCCTTACAAAAAACAACATCATCTTTTGTTTCGGTTTGAAAATCCGCTCTCTTGACCCAAACTCCCTCTGCAAGAGAAAAATTGAATCCTGAGTAGGTTTTACCCTTTCGAGTATCCGATATAATGAAACGAGGATTCAATATGCCGGATTGACGAAGTAATGTATTCATGTTTTCTCTGAAACAATTCCGACAAGCTTTCACCGAATTGATAAGCCGTATTCCTACAACCTCACAAGCGGACAAAATACCCAAAGCCTTTTCGCTTCTTGCCATTGAAAGAATAATATCAAATGACAAAGGCTTTGCCTTTTCCAAATCGTCTTCGCAAACAGTCGTCAAACTTATTCCCTCCGCTTTAAGACAAGAGCATATATTTTTAAACAGATGTCCATCTTTTTGTTCACATGAAGGAGAGAATCTCTTTGCCCTTTCAACAAAAAGAACTCTACATTTTCTTACGCTCAAAAAGGCTTCTGCTTTCTCAATATCCCCGACATGGTCTATGTCGAGTATCTTTGCAAATTCAAAACTCTTCACTCTGCAAGCCTTTTCAACCAACATTTGCTGGTAATTCCGCATTCGTGAAACATTCTGCTCCATTGCCTGCTTGGCAATGCTCAATGCTTTTGCCCGTAAGCAATAAATTCCGCCCGAAACCAAAGGTCGGGAACTTTTTTGTTCGGAAGAATACCCATCTATCATGCCTTGACTGTCGGCACTCACCCAAAGAGGTTTCTCATCGTCCACATAGGGAGTTGTTGCCATAAGAGCGTCAAGCGTTTTGTCTGCAACAAAAGCAGAAATATACTCTTTGAACACAGCCTCATCAAATATGGTATCAACCGTTGTAAGACAGAGTTCTTTATTCTCAAAACCTATATTTTCGAGTATTGAATAGAAACTATGTGCAGAGGAAGGCGTTGTCTTGATGATAAGATTGAGCAGCGGTTCTCTTGCTTTCAAATCTGTGAGAAAGGCTTCCAACTGCGGCGATTGGGCATTGATGATTATGTTTATGCTTTCGGCTCCGTTGTCTTTGAAAATACGTATCAGTCTTTCAACCAACATTTCGCTCTCCAAGCAAACCATAGGCTTGGGTTTGTCAAAACCCTCCTTCCTTAACCTGCTGCCCTCTCCTGCTGCTATAATCGCAAAATTCATCTCTCGAATATTTTCTTTCTTAGAAAGTAAACCTCAATCGGAAACGTATTCCCCACTTTGCAATATCGGGATTGTCCAAATAGGTAAACCTTCTTACATAATCCAAACGTAATACCTTAAATATATTGTCCACTCCTATGTTCGCCTCCACGTATGGTGTGCCGTTCAAACGGAAAGTCGTGTAATCTTGCTTGCCGTTATTCGGGAAGTCTATAAGAGTCGGATTATCCGATGAGGGGTAATTTGAATTTGTAACCTCTCCCCATAAAGCTTTTACTGCGAATACCTCCCGCCAATTCAAATGTTTTATCAAAGGAATACGATTAAAGATATAGCCGTTGAAGCAATAATTGAATATCACTTGTGCATAACCATCGGAAACAAACTCATAATAATTCATGAGGTTAAAAGCCTCGTCCTGATACGCCCAATTCTGGTTTGCATGGTGAACGAACATAAGAGGAAACGGCACATTGCCGAATATCTTTCCGGCTTCCAATTCCACATCCGCATAACCGAAAGTCCATACAAACCACCTCTTTTGTATCATTGCCTTGATTTTATGATACTCCCAGTCGCTTCCCATGATTTTTCCGCCATAAGAATAATTCAATGTATAAATCGGCGATGTTGTATTGATGGTTAAACGATATTCTTGTTGTTGATAGAATCTTTCACCTTTGGCATAACGCAATTCAACATCGACACTCGGAACCTTAACCCAATCGTATGAACTCGAACCATCATATGAAATAAATTTAAGGTTGGCAAGAGGCTGCTGTTGCAAGTACTGCACACCGAGTTTCATTGAAAACTGACTCTGAGTCTCCACTTCGTATTCTGCTCTCAGAACTTTATCGAAAGACATCTTGTTTGTACTACCTCTATTGAACGACAAGAACAATCTGTCCGGCTCTCCCATCAAAAGGCTTTGACCATGTATTTTGGTATTTTCCTCATACCAAACACTTATGAGGTTTTTCGGAAACTCCCATTGGTTATACAATTTATCGGCAAAGTTGTACATTGCTTTGGCTCGGAACTTAAATCTTTCGTCTTTGAAACCGTATGCAAGGAATCCCTCAAAGAAAATATGTTTACTGAAATTCATATTTGTCTTTCCGCCTATACGCAATCTCAAACCCTCGACATCATTCCAGCTTATGGTGTTTTCCAACGAACCTACATCTATTTTATCTATCTCGACATAACCGGAAGTGAACGCCATCAAGGTTTTCAACGCCACTTTGTAAGCCCTGTAATTGTTTAACTGTGCAGCAGTGGAATAAGTTCTGACTTCGGATTCTGTCAATGGTTCTATTCTCCATTGATCCCAATATCCCGCCAAACGCTTGTTGTATCCCTCCACACGTTCCGTCAAATCCAAACTGCCATACACATTCTTGTCTCTTTCTCTTCCGAAAACATAATCACCGAATATTGTTTTCTTTCGCAGAAACAACTGTATGCCGTAAATACTCAGCTCCGCATTGACATCGTCTGAGTGTTTTATGATTTCGCCGTCCTTTTCATCATACGTCTGTGTTATAGATAATTCCTCCACAAAGTTGAGCCCGCTCATCTTATGCACACCCAATTCCGAATGAAGCAGAGAGTAAGTGCTGTCTGCAAGACTTATCCATAATGTTCCGCTGAAACCTATATCTCTTGCATTGGCAGGATTAAACAAAATCTTCACACACTGCTTTCCATTGAAATCCACCGTATCTCCAAGATAGAAATGATAGAGCGTAACGCCGGCTCCGCTCAATGGAGAGACGAAATCATTACTCAAAATATGAATTTTATCCTCATATAAGTCCACATCGGAAACAAGTTCGTTCAAAAGGCTCTCCAAACTCTGCGGATCCAAGAACTTACTTACCTCCACGTCTTTTTGAGCCATAAGAACAGTACGACGACTCTTCGGATTCTTCCTATAATAATATTCTTTCAACTGCTCCATGAAGTAAACCGGCAAATACTTCTTCTCACTCAAAGGAGAGGTTTGCACATTGTCGAAAACATATTGCATGTTTTTGAACCTGCCTTTGTTTTTCAAACTATCCTTCAAGCCCAAAAGAGAAATTTCCGTTTTAATGTGAGACCTCATCTCGTAAAACGCTTCACTTTCCGGTCGTTTGAGTTCCTTATGTTTCAAGACTTCTTTCATTATCTCGACGGCAGGATTTCCTTTTCTCTTGTATCTCTGTCGTTTTGCCGTTATTTTAGCTTCGTCCAAACTTACAGCTTCGGGCTTTAACTTCACGTTTATTGTTTTGGAGCTTCGTCCGTCGGTAACGAAACTGTAAGGGAAATATCCTATAAAGCTGAAATGAACGCTGTCGATAGGCATTTTGCAAAGCAGTTTGAAGTTTCCGTCCTCGCCTGTGGTTGTTCCTCCTATTACCTTATTGTTCTTGAATAAGGAAACATTAACATACGGCAATGCCTCTCCCGTTTTTCCATCAAGAACCTTGCCCGAAAAAACAACCTGCCCCATACAGAAAAAAGAATACAAACTCAACAACAAAGTTACTGCAATCCCTCTCATTCGTCAACGCACATTTTACAACATTCTAACATCGTGGAAAACTCTTTTTTATTGTAAAGTTTTCAGAAAAATAAAACACCGACCTCCTTTCCTCTTCAATGAAGCAAGAAAACGACTTCTCTTTTTTCATTCGATGAACATTCCTCTTATTTGCCACGACAACATATATGATATGACCAAAAACTACTGTTTATCGTACTTCAAAACCTGTTCGGAAAAGAATTCCAATTCCACTCCCGCCTGTGCAAACATCTCCTCGCTCTCCCTGCCTGCATGATACTTCATTTGACAGACCACTCTCTTTATTCCGCAGTTGATTATCATCATTGCACAAGTTCTGCACGGTGTCATACGGCAATAGAGTGTAGCTCCCTCCAAAGAGATACCTCTTCTTGCTGCTTGACAAATAGCATTCTGTTCGGCATGTACCGTACGCACACAATGCGTACTCACCTTACCGTCCTCATCTATCGTTTGCTTCAACAAATGCCCCACATCATCGCAATGAGCCAAGCCTCTCGGCGAACCGACATAACCTGTAACCAAAACCTGACGGTCTTTCACCACCACACAACCACTTCTTCCTCTGTCGCAAGTGGCTCTCTTGGAAGCGGCATCTGCCAATTCCATAAAATATTCGTCCCATGATGGACGCAACTTCCTTTCTATTTTATACAGAACCTCTTCGACCTGCATCTTCAACGCCTCCATATCGGAATTGTTCAAAAAAGTATAATCTGCCATCTTCATGCAGCTGCCTATATTCTGCTCATTCTCTCCGTTCGAGGACATTTCCCTCTGCTCGTTCGCCACAAAAGTATCAAAATCCACATTATCCGTTGCACTCTTCCTCAACTTTATCCTCTCATACCTCTTTTCCAAATCCGCATCGACCGAGAACAAATAAAAATTACCGCTCTTTCTCAACAACTCCACCTCTTTCGGATTGCGAATGCTTTCAATTACGCAATTCACACCCTTTGTCAAGGCTTTCTGTTCTATACATCTGACAATGTAATCCGCACCATGCTCCTTTCTTAGAGAGTTTGCAACCTCTGTCATACTGTCTCTGTTCACCTCCAAGCCTCTTTTCTCAATCTCTTCGACAAGAAAATCCCTCACAGAATAATGAGCAAAACCCTTTTCTTTGAGACAGTCCACAATAGTACCCTTTCCCGCACCTAATGTGCCGGTAATACCTACTAAAATCATACCTTATATTTATATTTCACCTCGGCAAGCTCTTTGTTCGCCTTAACGATTTTTTGTTTCAAGCCTTCCTTGTATTCCGACATCTTTTTCTTCAAATCCTCATCGCCTGTCGCCATTATCTGCATTGCCAATATGGCAGCATTCAAGGCTCCGTTTATGGCAACCGTGGCAACCGGTATTCCGGGAGGCATTTGCAACATTGCCAAAGCAGCATCCAAACCCTCCAAAGAAGACTTGATTGGCACACCTATCACAGGCAAAGGTGTCATTGCCGCAATCACACCCGGCAAATGAGCTGCCATACCTGCACCTGCTATTATGACTTCTATACCTCTTTGAGCCGCAGTTGTAGCAAACTCCTCTACCTCTTTCGGTGTTCTATGTGCCGAAAGAGCATTGATTTCAAACGGAATCTCCATCTGATCGAAAAACTTGGCAGCCGCTTCCATGACAGGCAAATCGGAAGTGCTACCCATTATAATACTTACTCTTGCTTTCATATAACTGCAATTATTCCACTCGTTTGAATTTGCAAAGATAGGATTTTGATACCAATTCACACGACAAACAATGCAAAATAATCCCGCCAAACGGCGTTTCATTTGATTTTTGATGTATCTTTGCAAACCGATTATTCGATTAAAAGAGACAGTCAAACGAAAAACCCGATGTGCAAATCGGCTTATAACAAAACATGTTTTGAAAATGGAAGAAAAAAGAGAGAACCGCTCTTGGAAAAGACCGGAAAGAGAAGAAAGAAGATTTGGAAACGAAAACAGCTTTCACAGGGATTATGAAAACAGAAGCCCCATTCGCAGAAGAATAGAGGGAAATTCCTATCACAACGAAAGAAACGATGTACAGGGAAACAGAATGCGTCCCAAAAGACCTCGCATAATGAGACCCGCAAGCAATGAAAGAACCTACGAAAACAGTTCTGATTTCAGAGAAAGAAACAATCGCTCATACCGAAGCGAAGAAAGAGGCTCTGCTCCGAGAAGAAGATTTCAAGATAACGACAGAACTTCCGGCAGAGAGGACGGACGCAATTTTGAAAGGCGACACACCTCCGACCGCAACAATTCCGACAAACCATTCCGAAAAGGCAGGAGATACTACACCGCAAGACCCGAGATTGCAAACGCAGAAGACGGATTGATAAGACTGAACAAATACATCTCAAACTCCGGAGTTTGTTCCCGAAGAGAAGCAGACCTTCTTATTGCAGCAGGCTCGGTTACGGTCAATGGTGAAGTGGTAACACAAATGGGATACAAGGTAAAGGACACAGACGAGATCTGCTACGACGGCAAGAGATTGTCGAATGAAAGGAAAGTATATCTTTTACTCAACAAACCGAAAGGCTTCATCACCACACTTGACGACCCGCAAGACAGGAAAACCGTGATGAACCTCGTAGGCAGAGCTTGCAGGGAAAGGATTTATCCTGTCGGCAGATTAGATAGAAGCACCAGCGGATTGCTACTCTTCACCAATGACGGAGAATTGACAAAGAAGCTCACGCACCCTTCCTACGGAGCAAGGAAGATATACCATGTCGAATTGGATAAATCCGTAACCAAAGCCGACATGCAAAGTCTGCTCGACGGAGTAGAATTGGAAGACGGAATAGCACGAGTGGACGACATACAATATGTGGAAACGGCGAACAGCAAAAAAGTTGTGGGAGTCGAACTGCACTCGGGCAAGAACAGAATAGTTCGTCGAATGTTCAATCATCTGGGATATAATGTTGAGAAACTGGATAGAGTATGCTTTGCAGGCTTAACCAAAAAGGACATACCAAGAGGACATTACAGATTTCTCGACCAAAAAGAAGTAGCCTTCTTAAAGATGTAAAGGCGAAACACAGGCCGACTGCCAACGATAAAGGAAGCGAAAGCAAAATGTAAGAAAACACAAAGCTTTCACTTCCTTTTCTTTTTGTTGTAGTGCTTAGAATATTCTCCCCTACTCGACTATCAGTTTCTTCACCGTGTTGCCGAGCATGACGGTATAAACACCTTTTGACAAGTCGCTTATGTCTATTCGCAAAGTCTCAACGCCGGCTTTGAGGTCGAACGTTCTTACCTTTCTGCCGTTGAGGTCGAGGATTTGAAGCAAGGTATTCTCCTCCAATGTCTCGAACTCCAATGTTACGAAACTCTTCGCAGGGTTGGGATATAATGCGAACTCTCTTGCGTTCACCTCTTGCAAAGATGAAGCCGGCGAGAATATCGCCATGAATGCGGTGTCGCTCGTAATGGTTACCGTTCTCGGGTTTTCCGTATTGCCGTCGCTCCATGTCAGGAAGTTGTAACCCTCGTTTGCTGTTGCCGTCAATACTGCCGTATTGCCGTCCAAGGTATATGAAGCACTGCCCATCGCTTCGTTATTTACCGTCAGGGTGATTGTAGGCGAAGGATTTATTTCCGTAAATATTGCCACAAAGGCTGTATCGCTCGTAAGGCTTACCGTTCTCGGATTCTCGGTATTACCGTCGCTCCAACGGGTAAATTCATAGCCTTCATTTGGTGTTGCAGTAATTGTTGCCACTTCGCAAGATTGAGCTTCAAATGCAACTCTGCCGTAAGCCTCATCGTTTGCAGATACAGACAACTCAAAAGACAAGCCTTCTTCAATACGTCCGTTGAAAAGCTCATTCCAAGTACTTGCCGTATAAGCTCCCAAACTTCCGCAAGGCACGGTTAAGCTGCAATTATTCGCAGATGGAAACATATAACGATTAATCTGCGGAGGGAAAGTTGCCCAAGAGACAATAGAAGATAAGCTATCACAACCGTGAAACGCCCACCAGTCTATACTATGAACGCTATTGCCGATGGTAACAGAAGTCAAATTGCTGCACATCTTAAATGCCTTCTCATCTATAATGCGAACACTGTTGGGAATCGTAATCGATGTTAAATTCTTGCACTCGGAAAATGCTCCTCGGTATATACAAGTAAGGCTGTTCGGCATGCTTACAGAGTTTTTGCCCCGCGGACATTTCAGCAAACTATCCTGTGCCTGATTGTACAGCACTCCGTCTATCGAAGAATAACGCGTATTTCCCGAAGCTACATTTATTGAGGTCAAAGCATCGCAACCTTCAAATGCAGCGTTTACGTTGATATATGTAACGCTGCTCGGAATAGGTATGGAGGTCAAACCTATGCAGTTACAAAACGCATACCCTTTGATGCAAGTAACGCCGTTCGGAATATTGATCGAACTTTTTGCTTCTGGGCATAGTATCAAAGTGTCCTGTGCATAATTGTACAACGCCCCATCTGTCGATGAATAATGCGTATTTCCGGAAGCTACATTTATAGAAGCCAAACTGCTGCAACCGTTAAACGCAAACTGTGAGATAGAAGTAACGCTATTCGGAATAGTAATCGAAGTCAAACTGCTGCAACCTTGAAACGCAACCCATTCGATAGAAGTAACGCTATTCGGAATAGTAATCGAGGTCAAACTGCTGCAACCGGCAAATGCTGACTCTACGATAGTGGTAACGCCGTTCGGAATTGTTACCGAAGTTTTTGCACCCGGGCATTGTATCAAAGTGTCCCGAGTATAATTGTACAGCACTCCGTCTATAGACGAATAATGCGTATTTCCGGAAGCTACGTTTATAGAGTTCAGACTGTTGCAAAAGACAAATGGTAATCCGCCTATATAAGTAACGCTACTCGGAATACTAATCGAAGTCAAATTGCTGCAACATAAAAAGGTTTCCCCATCGATAGCAGTAACGTTGTAAGTCGTGCCATTATATTCAACAGAACTCGGAATAATAACATCACCGCTCACATGATTATTGTTAATAAATAAACCAGAAAGATCATAACTCGTTACTGCAACTTCATTTGTACTACCCGTAAGGGTTCTGTAATAAAGCGTTTTCCCTTGATGTGTGTAGGAAAAGTCGTAAGCCATCGCTTGTAACGAAAGCAACATTATTGCCACTGCCATCATTGCCCGGCACAGTGGCTTGCCGATAACATTTGTATTCATATTCATTCTGTTTTTGTTTGTTATTATTACTTTAATACGAAGCAAAGATACGAAATTACTGCGACATGCAACACAATTTAAAGAAAATTTTTCACTCGACACAAGTTTTCATCTTTTTAGGAGAGGGGAAAAGCCGCCGCAAACGCCCTTTCCGCATTACCGAAACGGCGTTTGAGAAAATTAAAACGCCGAAAGAATTTTTTCTTTCGGCGTTTCGGTTCCGGTGAAAGGGGGTTTATTTCGACATTCCGCGGTTTTTCAATAATGCTTTGATGTCGGGTTCTCTTCCTCTGAAATCTTTGTACA
>URCX01000023.1 GCA_900546465.1 uncultured Bacteroidota bacterium
TCAAATCGGCTTGTACCTCCATCGACATGATCTATACCGGCATTGGCACTATTGCTTACTTCGCCAAAGAAAGTGGCATAATCCAAAGTGGAAGCGTCGGAAGAAAGCGACATAATGTAGAAATCCTGACCGTCCGTCTGCGATTGATAAGCATCGGGAGTGGTTTGCATATTCATTGTTCCGAAAACGGCAGGCAGATTTGGCAGATACTTGAAAAATTTCCCCCAACCTGCGGCATAAATCCTGCCGCACACATCAACGGAAAAACCTGATGGAGATATATTGATGCTGTTGTCCCCTGTTCCGAAGACGGTGCTGAAAATCAAACTGTCGATTGCAGGAGTAAATTTGGCTATGAATTGTCCGCTGTTCGGTATATTGTATTGAGCATTGCGGACAAGAGTACTGCCGCCTGCCTTTGTCTGTCCGAAGATATGGGGAAAGCCCTTGCGATCTGTTCTTACAAAATAGGACAAATCAAAAGCCTCCGAACCGAAAAGACTTGAGGACAACAACTGAGAGCCGTCGTATGAAATCAAAGCAAGAAAAGCGTCCGTCGTCCCTCCGTTATGAGAGGTGTTGTACGCATTCGGAGTTGTCGGAAAGTTGTCCGACACTGTTCCTCCTGTGATATAGAGACGGTAATCCTTATCCGTATCTATACTGAATACCGCATCATCGCCGCTGCCGCCTATATAAGAAGAGAACAACAAAGTGCTTAATGTGTAATCCAGCTTAAAAACCACTCCATCTTGCCCTCCGCCCGTCTGAGGTTGGAAAGCATTTACAATGGGAAAGTCAAAAGAGAAAGTAGAAGAGCCGACATAGACATTATTTCGGTCATCTGTTATAAGTTCTCCTCTTGCTCCATCGCCGTAATTGGCATAGAGAGAATCATTTCCGAGATATGTGATAAGCCTGTTGGAGTTATATCTCTCCCTATAATTCAATCCGTCATTTGCACTGCCGCCTATGTATGTGGAAGCTCTGAGTTGCGTTCCGTCAGATGACAATCGGCTGATATATATATCCACTCCGTGAGGAAATTGCACCGAACCATCGTAAGTAACTGCCGTTCCGCCGGAAAAGAATCTTTGATATGCTCCGTCGGTTGTGGGAAAATCATGGCTGCCTGTGGTTCCGAACACAATCAATTCGTTACAACCGTCTACAATCATGCTGTGCGGCATATCGCTATACGTTCCCCCGAGATATGTGGAGTAAAGCAACTGCCTGCCATCGGCTGAATATTTGCTGATTGCACAATCCCATACACCTCCGAAGCTGTCGCAGAACGCTCCCGTAGAGGTCGGATAGCCTACACCTATGACAATGGAACCGGAATAGAGGTTTCCGTAAGCATCGTATGTCGCGGTAAAGCCCCAGTTGTCCGCAACGGAACCCGAATAAGTCGAAAAAATCAAAGAAGGGTCTATTATCAAATCTCTTTCCCTGTCATAAGCTCCAAGCATATAGCCTATTCCCTTGTCCGTTTTTCGGAAGGCTGCTTCGACTTGTCTTTTCTCTTCTCCGTAAAGCTGATAGGCGTATGGTTTTCGCTCTGTCAATTCTCCCACTGAGAGTTTTAATCTCAATTCTCCGCCTATTATTCTAATCTTATCGACACCTTCGTAGAGCAATTCCAAGCTCTCCGGATTTGCACCTCTGTGAACAACAAATTCATGCTTGAAAACACCATTCTCACTATAAATCCGCCAATCCACACCTTCATAAACATCCTTATAGACAAGCATGGAATAAGCCGAAACATTGCTTTGCCATTTCGATTTCTCCTTTCCTATGAAGTAATTACTGTATCCCTGCATTTTTTCCGATGCCTGCGGATTGCTTTTCCTCATTCCCTCCGGTCGCAAAAGGAAAGCATGCTTCATATTCAACAAGCTGTCATTCTTCTTTGCTTCATGATTATGCAAATGCGGTGAAGAATATACGAACAGCAAGCCGTCCTCCCTTGCAAAGACGAAACCGTTACTCATTCTTGCCATATACAAAACCTTTGAGTCCCATTGACCTTTGTTTTCCTCAAAACGCAAAGACGATTGAGAGAAAACTCCCAAAGAAACCATAGAAAAGAATAATGCAATCAGCCACTTCTTCATCTCTTTTCCCTTTAATCCAAAGCCTGAACAATCTTCGACACAAGCGGGTGCCGAACAATATCACAGGCATTGAGTTTTACTACCGATATTTCCCTTATATGCTGCAACTTCTCCAACACAGGCAACAATCCCGAGCTTTGATTCTTGGGCAAATCCACCTGAGTGCAATCTCCTGTTATGACAAACTTTGAACTTTTGCCCATTCTCGTCAAAAACATCTTCAACTGCGGCATTGTAGCGTTCTGTGCCTCGTCCAAAATGACGAAAGCCTTATCCAATGTTCTGCCTCTCATGAATGCCAACGGGGCAATTTCTATAACGCCTGTCTCTATCAGCTTTTCCAATCTCTGTCTTGAAAGCATATCACGCAGAGCGTCGTAAAGAGGTTGCAGATACGGGTCGAGTTTATCCCGCATATCCCCCGGCAGAAAGCCGAGATTTTCTCCCGCCTCAACGGCAGGACGTGTCAAAACAATCCTTTGCACCTGCTTTGCCTTCAATGCACGTACAGCCAAAGCCACGGCGGTATAGGTTTTGCCGCTTCCTGCCGGACCTATCGCAAAAAGCATATCGTTTCTGCCTATCTGCTCTACCATTTTCCGCTGGTTTTCCGTCCTCGCTCTCACATTCAAACCATTCTGTCCGTAAACCAATACATCTGTTTCCTTTTCCGGCAAAATCTTACAGCCTGTCTGCACCTGCATTATTGTATTTTCGTCCATTTCTCCCTCTATGGAAAAACGCTTCAACAACTCTTCCAAAAAACTATCGAACTCCTCTATTGCCACCTCTTCGCCTTGGATTATCAAACTTTTGTTTCTCTGCACCAAGACCACCTCAGGAAACAATATTTCCAAAAACTTCAAATTCCTTTCGTTAGTTCCAAAAAACGAAAGCAAGTCCAAGTTCTCCAAATTCCTTATTTTCTCTCTCATTTACCCGTTATTCTTATTTCGGTTCTTCTGTTCATGGCTCTCAAATCCTCGGAGGAATTATCGCTTATAGGTTTTGAGAAACCGTAACCCTTGCAAGACAATCTCTGAGGAGCCGTTCCCTTTTCCACAAGATAGCTTTTCACTGCTTCGGCACGCTTTTGCGAGAGTTTCATATTGTAGTCTTCTCCGCCCACATCGTCGGTATGCCCGCCTATTTCCACCCTCAAATCAGGATTGTTCTTCAAAAGTTCCGCCAAAGTATTCAATTCCACAAAGGATTCAGCCAATAAATCGCTGCTGTTGTTGGCAAAAAATATATTATGCAGCACAAGACTGCTGCCAATCTCTATTTTGCTTAGTTCTATATCCTTTTCAAAGGCTTCTTTTCCCTCATCTGTCGAAAGAGAAAAGTTTTCCGAGAAGAACAAATAGCCCTCGGCTTTGGTGGAAAAGGCGTAATCGCTTCCGACCGGCAGGCATATAAGATATTCTCCGCTTACGGGGTCGGAAGAACCCGAAGAAACGATACGTGAAGTTTTCAGATTACGGATTTCAAACGAAGCTTTGAGGGCTTGTTTGCTCTCTTTGTCGTATATCTTTCCCTTCATATATGTAACCGCTATGGGTCTTGCCTCTTCGTAAAGTTCAAAAGCGTACAAATCCAAGCCGCCATGACTATCCTTTCCCTGACTTGCATAAACTGCATAGTCTCCATGAGCCGACACAATGAAGCTGCTTTCGTCTGCCTCGGTATTTATCGGATAGCCGAGGTTAATCGGCCGGGTGAACCTGCCGTTTTCCAATCGGGAATAGAATATATCCAAGCCGCCCATGCCGCAATGGTAATCGGAGGAGAAGTAAAGCATTTGATTGGAGGGGTGAATGAATGGAGACATTTCCTTTCCGGGAGTGTTTATCAACTCTCCGCAATTCTTGGCTTTTGTCCATGTGCCGTCATCTTTAAGATAGGAATAATAGATGTCGCTTTCGCCTGAACCGCCTGCCCTGTTGGAGACAAAGAAAAGTGTTCTTCCATCGGAAGCAATGCTCGGTTGAGCGTCCCAAGAGGAGGAATTGACATCGGCTCCGAGGTTTTCGGGCTTGCCCCATTGCGTCCCCTTACGCTCGCTTCGGTAAATATCACAACTTCCGTGGGAGTCTTCTGCATTACATCTCGTAAAATAAATATATCTCCCGTCAGGGGACAAACAACCTGCCCCCTCATTGAAATCCGAGTTCAAAAGACCGGACAATTTCGCTGCTTTCTGCCATTGTTTGCCCTCTCTCTTGGAAATAAAGAAGTCTTCCACAGGAGGCTTCCCCTCCTGCACAAAGCTTTGACGTGTAAACAATATCTCCGACAGGTCTGCCGTCATGGCCGGCAGGTATTCGTTTCCTTCGCTGTTTATATTCCCGCCCATGTTTTCGGGAGAGAAAGGAACAGGATTTGAAAAGGCTTCCACCCTGAACCGCAAGCAATCTCTCTTATGCTCAATCTCCACCCTGCGTTTGGCGTATGCTTCTTTGTCGGGAGCAAGCCGCAAATAGGAATTCAAACACACAATCGCACTATCCCATTTCCTTTCACTCTCATAAATATCTGCCAATTTGCGATAAGCATTCAAATCGAAACTCTCCTCCTTGCCTACAAGGGAAAGCAAATAATGTTTTGCCCTTTCAAAGTCCTTGCGAACGAAATACAATTCTCCCAAAGCCAGACAGGCAGGAGAATAGTCCGCATATTTGTCTGTGATTTTCAAAAGCAAACTCTCCGCCTGCTCCGTTTTCCCTTTGGCAAACAATTCCCTCGCTTTCTCGAAATCCTTATCCGCCTTACCCTGAGCCGAAAGGCAGTTGCAAGACACAATGGCAAAAAACAAGCCGAAAAACCATAATTTCCAATTCATATATCGAACTTTGAATGCCACAAAGATAAGAAAAACCGACAAATCACTCCGCTTTGACACGCTTATTCACGCAAAGAGAAACATAAACAATTCTTTGAAGCAAACGAAAGCCTCTCACGAAGCAGTTGGGCGGTTCAAAAAATCAAGATTATAAAGTCCTGTTTCTCTGTGTCTTCAAAAGAGCGAAAACGAAAGGCCGAAAGAATTTTTCCAAACGCCCTTTCGGTAAATTCTTTCGGCCTTTTAATTTTCCGAAAGGGCGTTTGCTTCGACTGCTTCTTAAAATTTCTCTGCGAGAGTGCCGAAGTATAATTTGTGAAGCGGATATGAAAGCCGTTATACTGCATTTTTCCCTTGGTAAAACGTTTTTATTTTTCAGAAAAAGCCTACCTTTGCAAAAAATATCAATAATAGCAATAATCACAAAAACAAGAGGAGATGAAGAAAATTCTTTTCGTGGCAGTTGTAGCACTTTTGTCTGCATTGCCTTTTCAAAAAGCAGAAGCACAAAACTGGGGTATCGGAGTCAGAGGCGGTGTGGATTATGGTTTAACAGTGAAGAAATACATGGGTGCCAATGCCTTGGATTTCCATGGACACTTCCATAATCACGGATTTCAGATTTCAGGTCTTTACGAGTGGAATCAGGGATTGGGTAACGGCTTTACTCTTTACTATGGTTTCGGTGCATGTTTGGGAGCTTGGAATAACGACAAAGACGATATGTCGTTGGGCTTGGGAATAGACGGTATAATAGGAGTGGAATGGAAAATACCTTCTGCACCATTTGCATTGTCTTTGGATTGGAAGCCTTCTTTTGAATTGGTTCCTGAAACGGAATTGTATTTCAAGGGATTCGGATTGGGCATTAAGTATTTGTTCTAAGTCGAAGGGCGAATAATAATTGAAAAGGGTGCTTTCCTTATTGGGAAGCACCCTTTTTGTTTTGCTTTATTGCTTTATCGGTTTCAGGATTTGCCCTTGAAGGTTTGCAAAACGACCATAAGGACGGCAGCAATGATGATTGCGGCTCCGAGGACTTGCTGCCACAGCATTTCTTCGCTGAAAACGAAGTAGCCCACAAGCAGGGCGGTGAGCGGTTCCATGCAACCGAAAAGCGAGGTGGTCGCACTGTCTATGCGTTTGAGTGCAAGGAAGAGGAAGATGTTGGAAAGCACTGTCGGAATAAAGCCCAAAAGAAGCAGAGAACCCAATTCCATAAAGCCGGGTATGCTTTCCAATCCGCCTTGCAGGCTCATGTTTATGCTGAAAAAGAGAGTTGTGAACAGTAATACGTAGAAACTCAATACCAAACTGCCCAAGCTGTTGACGCAACTCTTATTCATTCCCACTATATAGGCGGAATAGGTGAATATAGTTATGATAACGCACAGCAATCCCCTGCCGTCAAGGTTTCCGGAGGCTGATTTGAAACTCAGAAGAAACACTCCCGCAAAGGATAATAGTATTGCGATAAGCGTGCTTGCCGATACTCTTTGTCCGAAACCGAAAAAGAGTATGAGTGTTACGGCAATGGGGTAGAGGAAACTTATTGTCGTTGCCAGTCCGGAGGGGATATAAAGATAGCTTTCCACAAGAAGAAGTGATGTGGCGGCATAGAAAATACTCAAAAAGAAGATTGCTTTCAGTTGTTTTGCACTTATGCGGAATGATTCTCTGCGAATAAGAATCAGTACAGCCAACATGGCAACGGAAAACAACATACGATAGAAAATAATCGATGGTGTGTGCATGCCGCTCTTTATTACCGGCAGAGTAAACAGGGGAATAAGCCCGAAAGTTGCCGATGAGAGCATTGCATACACCATTCCTGAAAATCTGTTCATGCTTTTGCCTTTCCAAAACAAAACTCCGGGTTCTCAGATGAAAGCCCGGAGAAAATAAAATATTATGAAAACAAATTTACTTGCCGAATTTCTTCGATAGTTTGTCCAACATATCGACAGTCATCGATTGAAGGTCGTATTTAGGTTTGAAGCCCCATTCCTTTCTCGCACAACTGTCGTCCATCCAATTAGGCCATGAGTCTGCAATCTTTTGTCTTACTGCGTCGAACTCGTAAGTCATTTTGAAGTTTGGCTTATGCTTTCTGATTTCTGCGTAAATCTCTTCGGGGTCGAAGTGCATTGCTGTTACGTTAAAGGAGTTGCGGTGAATCAATTTTGAAGGGTCTGCTTCCATTATGTTCATCGCTGCGTCCAATGCGTCAGGCATGTACATCATATCCAACATCGTTCCGGGTTTCAAAGGACATACGAAGTCCTCTCCCTTGACTGCCGCATAGTAAATATCGACTGCGTAATCCGTTGTGCCGCCTCCCGGAGGTGTTACGTTGGAAATCAATCCCGGAAAACGAACCGAACGGGCATCTACGCCGAAACGCTCGAAGTAATAGTCGCCTAACAATTCTCCCGTTACCTTTGTAACGCCGTAAATGGTTTTAGGACGTTGTATAGTGTCCTGAGGAGTTCCGTTCAAAGGGGTTGTGTCTCCGAATGCACCGATTGAAGAAGGGGTGAACAAAGCACACTTCTTTTCTCTTGCTATTTCAAGGCAGTTAATCAATGCACCTATACCTATATTCCAGCCCAACATAGGGTTCTTTTCGGCTGTGGCAGAAAGTATTGCAACAAGGTTGTAAATTGAATCGATGTTGTATTTATCCACAATGGCAGCTATTTCCTCTGCCTTGGTGGCATCGCAGGCAGCTGTGGGACCCGATTGTTGAATTGCTTGCGTAAGACGTTGCGGATTTATGTCTGTGGCTACCACATTGGCACCGCCGTAAACTTCTCTCAAACGCATGGTGAGTTCGCTGCCGATTTGACCGCCTGAACCCAAGACCAAAATTCTCTTCATGTCTTTATGGTGTTTACAATGTTAAACTTCTTGCTTCCAAACAGGCTGCAAAGGTACGAAATAATGGAATAAGTGCAAGCACGCACCGCAAAATATTAGTCTCTTCCCACTAAAAAGAAAGCTTTCCCGAGTTCCGCTTCTCCGAAACGCCCTTTGAGAAAATTATTCCGCCCTTTTAATTTTGCGAAATGGCGTTTGGATTTTACGAATTGCCTTACTCGAAAATCAGGACTTTACAAGGGAAAATTTGCTTGCCCGTCGGCAGGGTGGAAGAGAGAAAGACTTCGTTCTTTGCTTTGCATGCAGAGATAAAATAAAGCGTAACGAACTGCCGCTTGGGCTTGTTTCGTTACGCTTGTGCGTTTTATGCTTTTCGTTTTATCGTTTTATTTGATGAAACCGCATCTTCTCAACAATGCTTCGTTGGTAGGTTCGTGTCCGCGGAAGGCTTTGTAGAGTTCCATAGGGTCTTTCTTACCTCCTTGTGAAAGTATATTCTTGCGGAATGAGGTGGATACTTCACGATTGAAGATGCCTTTCTCCTTAAATGCGGCAAAGGCATCGGCATCCAATACTTCTGCCCATTTATATCCGTAGTATCCTGCTGCGTATCCGCCTGAGAAGATATGTCCGAAGGCGGTTGACATTATGGAGTTCTCGACAACAGGCATAAGTTCGGTCTTTGCTATGGCTTTTTTCTCCATCTCAACCACGTCTCCGGTGTATGGGGTGGTTATTGTGTGCCATTGCATATCTATCATGCCGAAAGAAAGTTGACGAACGGACATATAACCTGCCAAATAGCGTTCTGCTGCAATGAGTTTGTCGATTAGTTCTTGAGGAATCTTTTCTCCTGTCTTGTAATGCACGGCAAACATATCGAGGAATTGCTTTTCGGTTGCGAAGTTCTCCATTATTTGAGATGGTAACTCCACAAAGTCTCTGTAAACCGAGGTTCCGGAAAGAGAGGAGTATGTTCCGGAGGCGAAAATGCCATGCAGACAGTGTCCGAATTCGTGAAGGAAAGTTGTTACTTCGTCAAAGGTCAAAAGAGAAGGCTCTTTGGTTGTTGGTTTTGTGAAGTTGCAAACGAGTTGTATCAAAGGTCTGACATCGTTTCCTTGTTCATCTATGTATTGTTCTCTGAAAGAGGTCATCCAAGCACCGCTACGCTTGCTGTCTCTTGGGAAGAAGTCCATGTAAAGGATTGCAAGGAATTTACCGTTGGATTTGTCATAAACCTCATAGACCGTTACATCTTGGTGATACTTCTGAATTTCTTTGTTTTCCTTAAATTCTATATTGTAGAGTTTGTCTGCAAGCTCAAAGATACCTTTCTTCACGTTCTCCAATTTGAAGTATGGTTTGAACATATTGGGATCCATGGCGTACTTTTCGTTCTTCAACTTTTCCGACCAATAGGAGAAATCCCATCTTTGTAGCTTTCCTTCAAAGCCGTGTGCGTTTGCATAGTCTTGGATTTCCTTTACCTCTTTTTCTGCAAAAGGCATGGAGGCTTCAAACAGGTCGTTGATAAACTTATTGACTGTTTGAGGGGTTTTAGCCATGCGTTCTTCCAATGCGTATTCGGCGTATGAGGAGTAGCCGAGAAGTTGTGCCATACGGAGACGCAGATTGGCTATTTTGCGTGCCACTTCCTTATTGTCTTTGTCATTATTGTTGTTGGCTTCAAAGGCGGAAGCTCTCCATATTTTCTCTCTTAAAGCTCTGTTATCGGCGTATTGCATGAAAGGACCGAAAGAAGGTTGTTGCAAAGTGAAAGTCCAGCCTTTTTGTTTTCTTGCTTTGGCTTCTTCTTTTGCTGCTGCAATAACATATTCCGGCAATCCCGCAAGATCTTTCTTGTCGGTGATGTTCATCGAAAAGGCGTTCTGCTCTGCCAATACGTTCATTTGGTATTGGTTTGTAAGCGTACTTAACTCCTCGGATACTTTTCTGTATTCTTCTTTTGCCGCTCCGGTAAGCAAGGCTCCCGAACGAATGAAACTTTTGTAGGTTTTGTCCAAGAGCATTCTTTGTTCCGTTGTCAAAGGAATGTCGTCTCTTCTGTCATAAACGCTTTTCACCTTGGCAAAAAGCTGAGGGTTCATGCTGACATCGTTTCCGTATGCTGTCAATGCAGGAATGATTTCCATGTAGATTTGTTGGAAACGCTCGGAAGTAAGACATTCGTTAAGGTTGAAGAACACGCCTGAAACACGATTAAGAAGACTTCCGGCTCTTTCCAAAGCCACAATGGTGTTCTCAAAATCGGGCATAGCCCTGTTAACGATGATTGCGTTGATTTCTTCTTTTGCCTGCTCTATTGCATAAAGCATGGCAGGTTTGTAATCTTCCGTTTTAATAAGGTTGAAAGGTGGAGTTTGGAAAGGGGTGTTCCACTGTTTAACCAACGGATTCTCTGCCGCTATCTTGGCAGATTCCTGCGGCGTCATTTGTGCCGCAAGCAATGTTGTCGTCATCGCCATAGCCAATGAAATTAAAGTTTTCTTCATCTTCTCGATATTGATTTTGTTGTTTAGTTTTTAAGCCTGCAAAGGTACGTCAATAATTTCTTTCTTCAAAGCAATGCCGCACCGAAAGCATGAAAGACTTCTTTCGGAATGCATAATGCAGTCGAAAATTCGCTCTTTCCATGTACTAAAATCATGCTTCTGAACGTTGAAATTGCAAATAAATTGTTTTGTTATGAAGAGAACGGCCTTTCTTTGTTTGTTTCTTTTGCCTTGTTTGCTTTTCGGACAGGGGATAAGAGCCATTTATGATTTTACAACCTATTCTTCTACCGGTGGAAGCTACGTAGAGTTGAATACTTCGATAGATATGGAAAGTCTTGTGCTGTCTGATAAGGGGGCGGAGGTAGAATTGACCGTCTTAATCTGCAAGGCAGACAATCCTGATGAAATTATGTATTTGGATAAAAGGGATTTGAAGGCAGATAAAACTGTTTACGGTGCGGGAAAGCAGATGTTGGATACTCAGAGAATGATGTTGGCGAACGGAGACTATATTCTATATATGTCTTTCAGGGATAAAAATTCATCGGCTGCGGCTGTGGAAGAAAAAGATGTCATAAGAATGAACTATCCGCAAGGAGAATTGGCTGTTTCCGATATTCAGATAATAAATACTCCCGTGAAATCCTCTGTCAAGACCATAAACACAAAGCAGGGATACGAGATAGTTCCTTATTCTTTCGATGCTCTGCCTAAGGACAAGAACAGGATAGATTATTATGTGGAAGTGTATAATGCGGATAAGTATTTCGCAAAGGACAGTCTTTATTTGCTTACTGCGGTTATAGAAAACCTTAACACAAATACAAGAATGACGGATTTTGTCAGAGCAGATAGGATAAAGGCAAAGGATATTTCGGCTGTGATAGGGGCTTTGGATATAAGCAAACTGCCTGAGGGCAGCTACTATCTTACCATTGAGGTGAGGGATCGCAACAATATATTGCACGCTTACAAACGTGAAGCATTCTTTCGCCAAAGTGATATAAAGCAAGAAACAGAGAAGAACATAGATATTCCTAAGGACGCTTTCGTTTTTGCTTTGAATGATGAGCAACTTGATGAGAATATAGAGACATTGGAACCCATAGCAAGCGAAGCCGTAAAGCAATTCATAAGAAAGGAACTCCCTACTGCTACAAGAGATGTAAAATTATATTTCCTTTATAATTTCTGGCGGAATGAGGATGCTGTTGCTCCTCAATCGGCATGGCAGCAGTATAGAACGAAGCTCGAATACGTGAACAAGAAGTATTCCACCAACATAAAGAAAGGATACCAAACCGATATGGGCAGGGTATATCTTGTTTACGGTGTTCCGACGGATATAATAGACGAAAAATTCAAGGCTTCAAGCGGATTGAAGAAAAGAACTTTGGACGACATTGTTGCAACTCCCGGTATGGAGAAAAGAGATGCCGACGGCGTGAACTATCTGCCTTATCAGATGTGGCGATATGACCGTACACCTTTCGGAGAGACAAACAGAATGTTTGTTTTCTATGCTAAGCAGAATGATTTGAGCGAATACACTCTTCTGCATTCCAATGCCAAGGGAGAGAGAAACGAAATGTATTGGGAGGATGTGCTTTCCCGTTATACGCTCGGTCCCGGCGTGGAGGGTGAAGCGGGAGTTCAATTCAGAAAGGGACACAAATAGTGAGAGGAAAGCTCGCAATAGTTATACTTAACTATAATACGGTACATCTTTTACCGAATTACCTGCCTTCGGTCATCGAATATTCTCCCGATTGTGAGATTGTGTTTGCCGATAACGGTTCTTCCGATGGTTCGGCAGAGTATGTGAGAGAACATTTCCCTGAAATACGGGTGCTGCAATTAGATACCAATTACGGTTTCACGGGAGGTTATAACAGAGCTTTGCAAAAGGTGGAAGCCGATTACTATTGCCTTTTGAATTCTGACGTGGAGGTGAGTCCGAATTGGACGAAGCGACCATTGGAATTGCTGATGGAAAATCCTAACTGTGCGGCTTGTCAGCCTAAAATGCTGTCTTATTGCGACAAAAGTCGGTTTGAATATGCAGGAGCGGCAGGAGGATATATCGATTACCTCGGTTACCCCTTTTGTGCCGGCAGATTGTTTGACAATCTCGAAGAAGACAAAGCTCAATATGAAGAAGAGCGAGAGGTCTTTTGGGCAAGCGGTGCGGCTTTATTCATAAAGGCGGATTTATACCGCCGTTTCGGCGGATTAGATGAAAGATTTTTCGCACATATGGAGGAAATCGACCTCTGTTGGCGGTTGAAGAATGCAGGTTATACCATATATTATACACCACAATCGCAGGTTTACCATCTCGGAGGGGGGACACTTAACAAAACATCGGCACGAAAGACCTATCTGAACTTCCGAAACAATCTTCTTCTCTTATATAAGAACCTTCCGGATAAGGAAGTAAAACGCATTATTTTCAAACGCAAATTATTAGACTTCGTTGCCGCAACTTTTTTCCTTTTACAGGGAAAGCCGAAGGAGCTTCAAGCAGTATGGAAAGCACATAGGGATTTTGAAAACATGAAGCAATTCTATCAAAGAGAGAAAACAATAGAGCATTATCCCGATTGCGTATATCGCAAAAGCATAGTTGCAGCTTACAAGCTGTTCGGCAAAAAATACTTCACACAATTAGATTTCAAAATCAAATGAATGACATAAACTTTGGCGGTCTGCTTATAGGCATTGCCACTTTCCTTATCATAGGTCTTTTTCATCCTATTGTTGTAAAAGCGGAATATTTTTTTGGAACAGCTATTTGGTGGATTTTTCTTGCCTTAGGTTTAATTGGAACGGCAATTTCCTTAGTGGTTTCCAATATGGTGATTTCCACTTTGCTTGGAGTGTTTGCTTTTTCATGCTTTTGGACGATAAAAGAGCTGTTTGAGCAGGAAAAAAGGGTGGAAAGAGGCTGGTTTCCCAAGAATCCGAAGCGAGATAAAGTCGGTAAAAGCAAAAACAAACAGCAATCGGACAATATATCAGACTAAACAAACAGTCGGAATACCGTCTTTGAACTGTCCTTTTACAATATCCAAAATCAGATGATTAGCAAAGGGCAAAGTTTATATCGATGTCGCAAAGCAAAAAAATGACAAGCCTAAGAATTTGAAATAAAGAATAATGTTTTACCTTTGCAACGCTTTACGGATTTTCAAGCCGTAGCAATCAAAACAAAAACACTACAAGACAATGGAGATATTGCTGAAAATATTGATGCTCATCGGGGCATTGGGATTGTTCCTCTATGGAATGAAAGTGATGAGTGATGCGTTGCAGAAATTGGCAGGGGATAAGATGAGGGTCTTTCTCTCCAAGATGACAGCCAATCGTTTCAGCGGAGTGGCAACAGGGGTAGGCATAACAACGCTCATTCAATCCTCCTCGGCGACAACAGTCATGGTGGTCAGCTTCGTCAATGCCGGTTTGCTGAATCTTACAGGAGCCATAGCCGTAATAATGGGAGCGAATATAGGAACGACTGTTACGGCATGGATAATCTCATTACTCGGCTTTGAGTTCTCGATTTCCGTTCTTATTTTTCCTTTAATTGCATTGGCAACACCATTGTTATTCATGAAAAAGCAGCAATCTCTTGGCGAATTCATCTTCGGATTCGCTTTGTTGTTTTTAGGATTGCAGACATTGCAGAGCGGAGTTCCCGATTTTACGCAACCTGAATACGCAGGCGTCTTGCAATTCATCTCTTCAATGTCCGATTACGGTTATTTGTCGATACTGATGTTCGTTGTCATAGGAACGATTCTCACTGTGGTAGTTCAATCCTCTTCTGCAATGATGGCAGTAACTCTGGTCATGTGTGCTCAAGGTTTGATAGGCTTCGAGGTAGCAGCTTCGCTCGTTTTGGGAGAAAACATAGGCACAACAATCACGGCGAATATGGCAGCCCTTATGGCAAACTCTACCGCAAAGAAAGCAGCAAGGGCTCACCTTGTCTTCAACCTCATTGGTGTCTGTTGGATGCTTATATTGTTTCACCCTTTCCTTTATGGAATAAGTAAATTGATAGTAAGCGTCAAAGGACTCGACCCTTTCGTTTCTTCGGCAGCCATACCCGTTGCATTGTCCTGCTACCACAGTTTCTTCAATATCCTTAATACATCCATACTTGTGTGGTTTATTCCAACCATCGAGAGAATAGTGAACAGGGTTGTTGCAACCGATGATGAGGAAGAGTTCCGCCTCAAATTCATTCCCACAGGTCTTATGTCGGCTTCCGAATTGAGCATAGAGCCTGCGAAGAAAGAAATAGAATCTTTCTCGAAACGAGTTGTCAGAATGTACGAATTTGTTCCTTCTTTATTTGTAGAGACGGACGAAAAGAAGTTCGAGCAACTTATGGAGAGAACAAAGAAATATGAAGAGATAACAGACAGAATGGAAGTCGAGATTGCCAACTATCTTACCAAAGTAAGCGAAAACGAATTAAGCCTCAGTGCTTCGCAAGAGATTAGTGCCATGTTGCGAATTGTCGATAACTTGGAAAGCATAGGCGACAGTTGTTATCAACTCTCCATCGCGATAGAAAGCAAACGCAGACAGAATGTTTGGTTTTCGCAAGATATGAGAGACAAAGTGCAAACGATGTTCTCCCTTGTAAGAGAAGCAATATTGGAAATGAATGACAATCTTTCGGAAAACTATCACAGTGTAAACGGTCAAAGAGCTACCGAGATAGAAAACAAAATCAATAATTACAGAGACCAACTTCGCAACGAGCATACGGAAGCCGTGAAGAACAACGAGTATTCCTATCAGACGGGAATATGTTACAGTAACCTGTATGCCCAATGCGAGAAACTCGCCGACTTTGCCATCAATGTAACCGAGGCAATAGTCAAAACCCAAAAGTAGAAAACAAATTTGCTTTACCGAGAATAATGACACAAACGACCAATGCCGTTTGTGTCATAGTATAACAGGCAGTCCGATGTAGAATTTCTTATGCTGCGTCTTGTTCTACAAATATACGAAAACTATTCCGAAATTACCCCCAAACAAGTCAATGTATCTTTTAACAACGGGGTAAATCTATGGATACCGATTTCATTCAAATGATCAGCGTCCCTATAGCAAGAATCAGGTAGCGATACAGTCGTATAATTTAAATAAAAGACCGTTTTATCATCCACGTATTCCCGAGCCAAAGAATCCGTCAATTCTCGATAACTCGGAGGAACCCGTTCCATATATTCCGTGGAAACAGGGGCATTGTACAAAATAAGAGACAGATCCCGCTTCTTACATTCCTCTACGATTCGCCCCAACATCTCTTGTTGAAATGAGGATGGCAATAAATAAGCACCCTTATCATCATAGTAATGACGATTGATAATAACGTCTAGTGTTCCCCCGGTCGCCCCTGTGAAAATACGCTCGATCACATTCCTTTTAATCTCAGCTACGCAATTCTTGAACGGAACGCCAAACTCATATGAATACATGACCTCCTTACGGGTTACCGGCGAAACAGCCTCCTGTACCAAAGGTCGCAAATCCTCCCGCTCCTTCAGATGGGGATAAATAGACATATAGGCAGGAAACTCATCTTGATAGGAATCTTCGGCCACGGTAAACGTATGATAACCAAACCCCAATATCACGGTTTTCAAATGGGGAAGGTAAGGCGCTTTCAAGCATAAATCGATATAGGTATTGAAATAATTCTCACTGGATTTAGCGTCATTCCTCGATTTCCCCAGCATATCGGCGGATATCGAATGTAAAGGATGGGAATCTCCCAAAATCAATACCTCTACTTCCGGATCACTCTTGAGGATGGGTACGCTTATATGAAAATAGGAGCGGATCAACAGACAACTAAGCAACCCTAAACATCCTACCACCCCTAAATACCGGAATATAGCTATAAAGAACCTTCTCATACTTATCAGAATTGAAAATAAATGAAACCTTGTGGATTACTGGCGTCGAAACCATAGATGATAATCAACAATACCGTATAGATAACATACCGAACCGGAAGGCTCAGGTCCTCTATCATCAACCCATGCGCCTGTTTTCGGCCGATCCATTCCACAATGAACATAAGAGCCGTGAAAAAGAAACATTTCTTCAGCAGGAGTTGCCCGAATCCCAAGCCCACAAGTTGAGGAGCCGAGAATAATGAGGCATTGAACATCCGCTCGAGGTACACATCCGCTTGAGATATATCTTCCGACCGGAACAGAATCCATCCCAATAAGACCAGTAGAAACGTAACTCCCATCTGTGTCAATTCCTTCACAGAGGGAAGGAAACTGTTTTCCGCCACGGAATCTCTATATCTCCTATTTTGACCAACAATAGCAATGGCAGAAACAACAACGCATGATACGCTCCCCATGCCACAAACGTCCAGTTAGCCCCATGCCAGAATCCACTTACCAAGAAAATAACAAGGGTATTCCGGAAGCTCTTCCATTTTCCGGCCCGGCTCCCCCCTAGCGGTATATAGATATAATCCCGGAACCAAGTCGTCAACGATATATGCCAACGCCGCCAAAACTCCGCTATATCCCGGGAGAAATAAGGATACTTAAAGTTCTGCATAAGGTCTATGCCAAATAACCGGGCACAGCCGATCGCTATATCCGAGTATCCGGAAAAATCACCGTAAATCTGTATCGTAAAGAAGAAAGCCCCCAGAAAC
>URCX01000024.1 GCA_900546465.1 uncultured Bacteroidota bacterium
CCAATACGGTATAGTAGGCTGCACACACGTTGATGACTATTTCAACAACGTTATCAAGAAGCACGAGCTTACCCGTAAGGATAAGGAAGATGACCGAATGATACACGTCAATATAACCAATGCAAACGTTGAACCGGTGTTCTTTGCATATCCTGCCCACAAAGAAATTGACCAAATAGTGGAAAATATCGTCAAAAACCAAAAGCCGGTTTACGATTTCGTAGCAAAAGAAGACGGCTTCGGTCATACGTTTTGGGTAATCGAAGATGACAATGTAACAAAACGAATAGAAGAAATATTTGAAAAGGAAATCCCTGCACTTTACGTTGCAGACGGACACCATAGAACGGCTGCTGCTGCAAGAGTTGGTCAAGAAAGAAGAGCCGCTAACCCTAAGCATACAGGCAATGAGGAATACAACTACTTCATGGCGGTCATTTTCCCTGACAATCAGTTGAAGATAATCGATTATAACCGCGTTGTGAAAGATTTGAACGGACTTTCCGATGCAGACTTCCTTGCAAAATTGAACGATACTTTCGTTGTGGAAAAAATGGGCAAAGAAATCTACAAGCCAAGCAAACTTCACGAGTTCTCAATGTACTTTAACGGAGAATGGTACAAGATGACAGCAAAAGAAGGTACCTACAACGATGATGACCCTATCGGAGTATTGGACGTAACTATACTTTCAAACAACGTACTCGACAAAGTATTGGATATAAAAGACCTTAGAACTTCCAAGAGAATAGACTTCGTAGGAGGTATCAGAGGTTTGGGCGAATTACAAAAGAGAGTCGACAGCGGAGAGATGAAAGTCGCTTTCGCATTGTACCCTGTGTCTATGAAGCAACTCATAAATATAGCCGACTCGGGCAACATCATGCCACCGAAAACAACATGGTTTGAACCAAAGTTGCGTTCCGGCTTGGTAATTCACGAACTTATCTAATCAAAAACCGAATTTGGGAACATAAATCCGCAGACCTGTATTTTCGATTGCGAACTACAAGTCTGCGGATATTTTTAAGTACAAAAACAAATCAAAGAAATGAAACGAATATTCCAAACAATATTTCTCGCACTCCTTGCAAGCCTCTCATTCACTGCCTGCACGGAAGACGATAATAGCGAGGACAATCCATCAAACAGCAATCGCCCTTTGCAAGGTGAATATATACGCTTCCTCTCCGGTACACTGCGATGGGAAGCCGAAGCAAGCGAACTCGGCAGCCTCTATGTCAAGACATCGGACTTGGAAAACCCGCAATGGTACGACATTGTAGCCTGCACAGAAGACGTAAACGACTTCAATATCGAATATTACCGACACCATCTCTTTCTCCACATCAAACTAAACGAAGAGGGCATGCCGGAAAACTTCCAAGCTATTTACTATAAAGACAAAAACACCGAACGAGTAGGTGAATTTGCTCTTATGCTTCAAAGTATAGACGGCACAGTCAGCATTGAAAGAGAGCAAGACAAGCTATCAGGCGAATTTATCGGTACTATGCAAAACATGACCAATCCTTCCGATATACGACACACACGTTTCACTTTCCACGAACTGCCGATAAGCACAGTCAATAAGTCGGAAAACCAATAAAATTCACCTGAACAAAAAAACGGAACCACGCAAAGCAAAGTTCCGCACCCATCAGTATTCGGAAGCACAGCCTCCGACAATCAAACATTATTCGTTTCCAAAGGTCATTTCCCCACTTTTGTACTTAGGCGAAGCTCCGTAACGATTTTCCTCACGACTTCCGTCAAGGCAAAGGAAAATCAACAACACCAAATGATACAAACAAATAATCAAAGCATAAATCAAGTACTCGCCAATCATGGCAAAAACAATCGCCTCGTCAAAATCGTCCGGCTCATCGTTATATGAACCCAACGCAACCTTCATCACCTTAACGAGAAGTACCACAATAAAAACTCCTTTCATTATTGCACCTACGCCCCACCACCAACCGCTTCTGCCTGTATCATGAAGACGGCGAAAGGTCAAAGGAATAACCGCAAGGCTCAGGAATATATTCAATACACTCAGTATCCCGCAGAAATTCAAAATAAATTCCGCAAGACAAACCACTAACATGGTCCACCAATACTCCGAACGCCTTGCACGTCCCGTAAACCGGAAAACATTACTCGTACTTTCCTTCAAAGCCTCTGTAAAACTCAACATCGGCTTAGCCTCAATCTCTTTCATAATTATATTCTTTAAGTTTATAAATCATTCAACGCATGTTTCTCAACAGCCTCGCAATTAATCCTATCCTTATAAGCCAAAGCAACAAAACACTCAAAACTATCGTGTTCTATCCGAAGGAGAATCTCTCCTTTATCACTGCGAAACCTACTCTCATATTTACACCTGTCCATGCCGACAGCATCCATTCTGTCATTATCATCCATCGGCAAACCGTAATTATTTTGAAACTTCTCCACACACTGATAAGGCTTACCGTACTTTTGCGAAAGCATATCTTTCAAACGCTTATAATCTCCGTAAAGATACTCCCATTTATCTTGAATAGGAAAAGCCACGATTATGCGTGCGACCAAATCCTTTTGGTCAAGAGTCTCCACATACACCAAGCAATCCGTATAATCCGCAAAATCCCCTCTCAAAACACCACTGAGACTTTCCGAACTGCCCAAGAAAGAACCCTGCCTGACCTCTTCAAACCCCTTACGCTTCATTCTCTCTACAAACAACTTCAAGGGACCGTCAATAGGAACACCTTTGAACTTCATGTGATTGTTTTCAGCCATAAGAGCATCATCTTTGGAATAATCCTTCGACTGTTCCTTATTCTGTTTATCCTTAAAAGCTAACTTCTTGAAGTTAAAATCCAAATCTCCGCAAGCAGAAAAGCACAACAACAGCAACAATGCCATACCTGCCATAAAGACAAATTTTCCTCTATCCATAAGCCCTGTTTTTTACATACACATACTATTTTGAAATAAAACCACCATCAAAACGGCTGAACAAAGATACAAAATTCCTTGAAACCCACAAAATCACCACAACTTTTATTCCACCAAACTCAAACGCCGTTCCGAAAAATTAAAACGCCGAAAGAATTTTCCCAAAGGGCGTTTCAGAAAATTAAATCGCCGTTTTATTTTCTTCAAATGGTGGTTGGGTGGGGAAATTGTTTGGTGTGGCAGGATTGTTTTTGTAATCGATAAGGTAGGAGACTTAATAAAGCAGCCGGATTTCTCGTTTGAAAAATCCGACTGCTTTATTGGTTATATCTTTTCGGCATTTCTGTCGATAAAGTTTGCAATTTTTTTTGGTATGCAGACTTATGCGTCTATGTTTGCATAAGTTGCGTTTGCTTCGATGAACTCTCTTCTTGGAGGGACATCGTCTCCCATCAGCATGGAGAAGACTCTGTCTGCTTCCGAGGCATTGTCTATGGTTACTTGTCGCAATATACGGTTTGCAGGATCCATTGTGGTTGTCCAAAGTTGCTCCTCGCTCATTTCTCCAAGACCTTTGTAACGCTGAACTTCCACTTTGCCATTTTTTGCCGTTACTTCTGCTACGGCGGACATGCGTTCTTCTTCTGTCCAACAGTAAACTCCGTTTTTGCCTGCACTTTGCGATACTCTGTAAAGAGGCGGTGTGGCGATGTAAACATGGCCTTGTTCTATCAATTCCCTCATATAACGGAAGAAGAATGTCAGAATAAGGGTTGCAATGTGGGCTCCGTCCACATCGGCATCGGTCATGATGATTACTTTGTGGTATCGGAGTTTCTCCATGTTCAATGCTTTGGAGTCTTCTGTCGTTCCGATTGACACACCCAAAGCTGTGTAGATGTTCTTTATCTCTTCCGAGTCAAGAACTCTGTGTTGCATGGCTTTTTCCACGTTAAGGATTTTACCTCTCAAAGGCAGTATGGCTTGGTGTTCCCTATCTCTTCCTTGTTTTGCTGTTCCGCCTGCCGAATCTCCCTCGACAAGGAAGAGTTCGCAAATGGTAGGGTCGTTGCTTGCACAGTCTGCCAATTTTCCCGGCAATCCGGCAACACCCAATATTGTTTGGCGTTGAACCAAGTCCCTTGCTTTGCGGGCGGCATGACGTGCCGTTGCAGCCAAGATGACTTTATCGACTATGGCTTTGGCTTCTTTCGGGTGTTCTTCAAGGTAATTGGTCAATATATCGGAAACCGCCGCTGCCACTGCTGGTGCCACTTCACTGTTTCCGAGCTTTGTCTTTGTCTGTCCCTCGAATTGAGGCTCTTGAACCTTAACGGAAATAATGGCAGTCAGTCCTTCACGGAAATCGTCTCCCGCTATGTCGAATTTCAATTTGTCAAACATGCCTTCTTTCTGGGCATAGTTTTTCAAAGTTCTCGTCATACCCATGCGGAAGCCCGTAAGGTGAGTGCCTCCTTCATGAGTGTTGATATTATTGACGTATGAGTGAAGATTTTCCGTAAATCCGGTATTGTATTGCATTGCAATCTCAATCGGAATGCCTTGTTTTTCTCCCTCGACATAGATAGGTGTCGGAATGATATGATCTCTTGTGTCATCAAGGTAGGCAATGAAGTCTTTCAATCCGTTTTCGGAATAAAAGCGTTCGGAGGTATATTCTCCTTTTTCGTTCTTCTGTCTCATGTCAACGATGTTCAACTCTATGCCTTTGTTCAAAAATGCCAATTCTCTCAAACGGGCGCAAAGTGTATCGTAGTTGTATTCCGTTACCGTGAAGATTTCATCATCGGGAGTGAACTCCACAAGGGTTCCCCTTTTGTCTGTGCTGCCTATTTCGCGAACAGCATACAAAGGTTTGCCTTTTTCGTATTCCTGTTCGTAGATTTTGCCGTCTCGGAATACGTTTACTTTTGTATGTTTTGCCAAGGCGTTGACACAACTCACACCCACGCCGTGCAGACCTCCCGATACTTTGTAGGAGCCTTTGTCGAATTTTCCTCCGGCATGCAGAACCGTCATAACGACTTCCAATGCCGAACGATGTTCCTTGGGGTGCATATCCACCGGAATACCTCGTCCGTTGTCTTCAACTCTTATGGAATTACCCTCTAATATGCTTACGTTTATTTTTGTACAGTATCCTGCCAATGCTTCGTCAATGGAGTTGTCCACAACCTCGTAAACCAAATGGTGCAAGCCTCTCACGTTGACGTCTCCTATATACATGGCAGGACGTTTTCTCACCGCTTCCAATCCTTCCAATACGTTGATGTTCGCTGCCGTGTATTCGCCTTTTTTTACTTCTTCACTCATTCTTTTTGTTCTTGATTTTTGAGCTACAAAGGTAAGAAATTTCTTTCAAACGAGGGTTTTCGGCAGAGGGTTTTCATGTTTGACGGTTTGTTCTGCTTGTTTTGCTTTTTCTGCCACGTCTTTTCTCCAAAATGAATAAGAAAAAGAGAAACAGGAGTTTGTGCCAGGAAGAATGCTTTGGTGGACTTAATTGATGTTAAATGTTTTCATTTCGACGAAAATAAACTCGGAAAACTATTTCCGTTTCAAGAGTTTTCTGTAATTTTGCAACGGCTTTCAGAGGTAGGAGAATCAAAGCAGGAAAGCAACGTTTGTGATGTGGTTTTATTGTTCTGATTTTCCGAAGAAAAATGCCGCTTTGATGAAACGCCGTTTTATTTTGACAAAACGCCGTTTCCGAAAATCGAAACGGGCTTTTATTTCTGTCTGAGGGCGATGAATTTGTTTTGAAAGCAAAATGCATATGGAGAATGCTCAACGGGATAAAATAATTGATGCTGCTTGTATTCTTTACAAGCAGAGAAGGTCGTGCAAAAATGTTACCATGGATGATGTTGCAGCGTATTGCGGCATGTCGAAAAGGACTTTGTATGAGTGTTTCAGCAATAAGGAGCAGTTGATTTTTGAATGTGTGGACAGAATCATACAATATATATATAAGGATTGCGAGAAATTCAGTCATACGGCAAAGCACTCTTTCGAGATGTTTTTCGGTTCCATTCGGATTGCACATGGATATCTCAAAGATGTCTATGGATTTATCCAGGAGATAAGAATAAATTATCCGGATATTTTCGAGAAGCTCGTTTCTTCCCATATGGTATTTGCGAAAACCGGTATGAGCGAATTTCTTGAACAAGCGAAGAAAGAGGGCTTTATATGGAAGCATATAAATGAGAGATTCTTTATAAGTATATTGGAAATGAATATGTATTATTCCTCTAAGACGGAGTTTTTGAGAGCAAATGCTCCATTTGGAGAAGAGACGGTAAAAGTCATGGTATTATATACTCTGCTGAGAGGCGTTTCAACGGTAAGGGGAATAGAATACATAGATGATATATTGGACAAACAAAAGACGGAATAACAATAATAAACATTTAAGAACAGAATGAGAAGAAGGTTTTTTTTGAAAATCGGGAAATTGTCCCTTTTCGTATGTGCAGCAGTCTTATCGGGACATGCTGTTTGCCAGAATGAAGGGGAAGGAACCTTGCGTTTGGATTTATCTACGGCTCTCAAAATCGCTCATGACAACAATCCGACTATAAAAGTCGCCGAATTGGAAATTCAAAGGGTGGATTACAGCAAAAGAGAGGCTATGGGAAATCTCTTGCCGACCTTATCCGCTTCGGGACAATACACTAACAACATCAAGAAATCGGTCATGTTCATGCCGGAGAGTTTTTCTGCCATGATGGGAGGACAGAAGTATATGGAGGTAGGTTATAAGAACTCATATGCAGCGACTGTTTCGGCAGCTCTTCCTTTGGTCAACTTTTCTCTATGGGAACAAATCAAGTCGAAACAAAGCGAAATAGATTTGATATTGGAAAAGTCGCGTGCCTCTCGCATAGATATGACAAAGCAGGTCAAGGATGCTTATTTTGCAGTCTTGTTGGCAAAGAACAGTTTGAAGGTGTTGGAGAGAAGTATCAACAATGCAAGAGAGACACTCAAAACAACGGAAACATCTTTTGAGCAGGGGCTTGTTTCGGAATATGATTTGATACGTGCAAAAGTGCAGGTGAATAATTTGAATCCGTCTTATATTTCGGCGAAAAACGGTTTGGAATTGGCAATATTGCAATTAAAAATGATTCTTTCGCTCCCTGCCGATACAGAGATGGAGTTTGTGGAAAACTTGGAGGACTTTTCCGAGGGTATGAAAGGAGTTTCGACTGTTGAAAACCAAAAAGCAGTAAGTGAAAACTCCGATATAAAGCAGTTGGATTTGAATATAGCAAGTCTGCAACACAGTTTGAGAATGGTGAACAGTCAACATCTTCCATCATTGTCGGCTTTCGGTCAGTACTCTTACCAAACCCAAGCCGAGGACTTCAAGTTCGGAGATTACAGTTGGGTCGGCAGTGCAGCCATAGGCTTGCAATTAAGTATTCCTATCTTCAATGGAAGAACCGTTGTCAATAAAGCAAAGCAGTTGAAGATAAGTTTGCAGGAGTTGGAGTTGCAAAAACAATATGCAATCGACGGAGTGGATTTGCAAATCCGTTCTGCAATCAACAGCATGAAGGCGGCACAGGAGCAACTCACTGTAAACAAGGAAGCAATCGCCCAAGCGGAAAGAGGATACGAGATTGCCAAGGTGCGTTACAATACAGGCTCGGGAACGATACTTGAATTGAACGACAGCGAACTGTCCATGACACAGGCAAATCTTAATTATCAGCAGTCGTTGTACAACTTCCTGACTGCACAAACAAATCTGGAAAAAGTATTAGGCAAAGAATAATCAACGAAATAATAAACAACAACAAACAAAAGAGGAGTATATGAAAAAACTTATTTACCTCGCTGTATTAACTCCCTTGATGATAATCGGGTGTTCAAAGAAAGAGGAAGCAAAAAAGGAAACCAAAAGCGATGTAATCAACGTCAAAGTCGAGAAAGCTTCGACACAGGAGATAGACAGAATATATGAATTCTCTTCCACGGTCGATGCGGAGGTCAAGAACTACATTTCTTCCGCCGGAGGAACGAGAATAGAAAAGATAATGGTTGAAGTGGGGGACAGAGTGAGAAAAGGACAGCAGCTTGTGAAGATGGAAAGCACCACATTGGCGACTTCCACGGCTCAGTTGGAGAACTTGAAAACAGAATTGAACAGAATGCAGGCTCTTTACAACTCCGGTGGAGCCAGCAAGCAGCAATTGGATCAGATGCAGGTGCAATACAACGTTGCGAAGAAGAATGTGGACAACCTTAAAGAGAATATCTACCTTACATCGCCCATCGAAGGAGTTGTAACGCAGAGAAATTTCGACAATGGCGACGTTGCGGCTTCGCAACCTATATTGCAAGTCATGAAAATCAATCCTGTAAAATTGAAAATCAACGTTTCCGAAACCTTTTACACTAAATTGAAAGTCGGAATGGTGGTTAAATTGAAGACAGAGATATTCGGAGAGGAAGAATTTACCGGAAAGATTTCGTTGATTTATCCTACAATAGATGCAAGCACCAGAACATTCACTTGTGAGGTTAAGATAAACAATGCAGGCAGCAAGTTGAAACCCGGAATGTTCGGACGTGTGGAGTTGAACCTCGGAAGAGCAGACGCAATACTCATTTCGGATAAAGCGGTAATAAAGCAATCCGGTTCCAATGAAAGATATGTTTATACTGAAAAGAACGGCACTGTGGAATATCGTAAAGTCGAGATAGGAAGACGCTTTAACGACAAATACGAAATATTAAGCGGTATATCCTCAGGAGAGAATGTCGTGATAACAGGACAATCCAAGTTGTTGGACGGCTCAAAGGTAAATGTGATAAAGTAAATAAAAGATTTCAATCAGGACTATGAAAATATACGAGTCATCAGTAAAGAAGCCAATCACGACCGCATTGATTTTTGTGGCGATAATAGTATTGGGTCTCTTCTCTCTGAATAAGCTTGCAATCGATATGTTGCCGGAAATCGAGATGAATACGGCGAGTGTTATCATAACCTATCAGGGAGCAAGTGCAGAGGATATCGAGAACAATGTTACCAAGGTGATGGAAAGCGCTTTGAGTACGGTAAGCGACTTGAAGAAACTAACCTCCACCTCAAAGGAAAATACTGCGATCATAAACGTGGAATTCAACTGGGGAACAGATTTGGATGAAGCAGTGAATGATATGCGGGATAAGATAGAAATGATAAAGAGCTATTTGCCTGAGGGATGTTCAAATCCTATGATATTGAAACTATCCACGGATATGATGCCGATAAGCATCATTTCTGCAACGGCTGAGGAAAGTACGGCTGCTCTTTATAAAATCTTGGATGATGGGGTCGCCAATCCCTTGAACCGTATCAATGGTGTAGGTTCCGTATCCGTGTCGGGAGCTCCGCAGAGAGAGATAATCATTAACTGCGATCCTACAAAATTGGAGGCTTACAATCTTACGATTGAGCAAATCAGTTCCAAGGTGGCGGCAGAGAACGTAAGTACTCCGGGAGGTAACATAGACATCGGTTCGCAAACCTATTCCCTACGTATGGAGGGGGAAATGAAAGACAGTAAAGAGTTGAACGATGTAGTTGTCGCTCAATCGGGAGACAAGACCGTGTTCCTTAAAGATGTTGCAACGGTGGTAGATAGCGTTCAGGAGAAAGCACAGGAAAGTTTTGTCAATGGAAAGAAGGGTGCAACCATAGTTGTGTTGAAGCAAACGGGTGCAAACTCCGTTGAGGTGATGAAAAAGATTCGCGAACAATTACCTAAAATCCAAAAGGACCTGCCAAAAGACATTCATCTTCAAGAAGTGGTGAACACAACAGACAATATAGTGAACTCAATTTCCTCTTTGGTTGAGACGGTTGTACTTGCATGTTTGTTTGTCATAATAGTGGTGTTGTTCTTCCTTGGAGAGTGGCGGGCAACAATCATCATCATGGTTACTATACCTGTTTCACTGATTGCATCTTTCATTTACCTGTTCATTACCGGAAATACCATAAACATCATTTCCTTATCCTCCATTTCCATAGCCTTGGGTATGGTGGTCGATGATGCAATTGTGGTCTTGGAGAACGTAAGTACTCACATAGAACGAGGCAGTAAGCCGAGGGAAGCCGCAATATACGGAACTAATGAGGTAGGTGTAGCCGTGATTGCCACAACTCTTACCTTGTTGGCAGTCTTCTTCCCGTTCACGATGATGACCGGCATGGCAGGAATAATGTTCAAGCAGTTGGGTTGGATGGTTTGTATCATGATGGTGGTATCCACTGCAGCCGCTTTGACGCTTACGCCTATGATGTGTTCCTTGCTCTTGAAGAGAAAGAAAGATAAAAAAGAGAATAAGGTGTTCGAGAAGTTCTATTCTCCGATCAGACGGGCTTTGGATAAACTTGACGTTTTGTATGAAAGGCTTTTGACTTGGGCTGTAAGGCATAAAATAACAACAATCGCCTCAGGAGCATTGTTATTCATCATATCTATTATTCTTGCTGCCACATCGCTTGGAACGGAGTTTATTCCGGCTTCCGACAACGGTCAGATTTCCGGAAGTATAGAGTTGCCGGCCGGAGCAAATGTTGACAGGGCAAAAGAAATTGCGGAAAGGGTGCAGAAAAAAGTGCAAGATTATCCGGAGGTGCAAACGTTTACTTATACAGTCGGTGTTCCCGGAGATGATGACAACAACTCTTTCGCTCTTATGGGTACTTCGGGAAGCAATTACATCAGTTTCCGTATGAAGTTGATTGACTACAAAAAAAGAAAACGTAATATGTTTGAAGTCGCCGAAGAATTGAGAAAGGAAATCGCCACATATACCGAGGTTACCAAGTTTTCCGTTTCGGCAGGTGGTCAGCACGGCATGACGACGGGAAGTTCCATAGATGTTCAAATCTTCGGCTACGATTTCAAAATCACGGAAAAAATAGCCGATACCTTGAAAGCCAAAATGGAAAATATGCAAGGTTTAAGAGATATTACCATCGACCGTGAGGACTATCGCCCTCAAATCCAAATAGACTTCGACCGCGAGAAACTTGCCTTGAACGGCTTGAACATTGCTACCGCTTCAAGCTATGTAAGAAACAGAATAAACGGTAAGACCGCTTCTGTGTTCAGAGAAGATGGTGAAGAGTATAAAATAAAAGTCAGAAACGACAAGGCACACCGCCAATCGGTAGAAGACATAGAGAATATACTTATCTATAACAACCAAGGCAAAGCCGTAAGAGTTTATGAAGTGGCAAAGGTCGTTGAAAGAGAAGCACCGCCTTCAATCAAGCGTCAAGATAGAGAGCGTATGATTAAAGTCTCTGCAAAACTTTACGGAACAACTCTTGATGTGGCTTCTGCCAACATACAGGCTGAATTGGATAAAATGAATATTCCTACCGAGATAGGAACGAAAATAGGTGGTTCGATAGAGGATCAGCAGGAGTCATTCTCCGATATGGGAACACTCTTTATCCTTATTTTGATGTTGGTTTACATAGTAATGGCAGCACAGTTCGAGTCCTTACGTTACCCGTTCATTATAATGTTCTCCGTGCCTTTTGCCTTTGTGGGCTTTATCTTCTCATTGGTTTTGACAGGTACGACAGCCAATATGATGAGCCTTATAGGTGCGATAATGTTGGTCGGAATAGTGGTAAAGAACGGTATAGTCTTGGTGGACTACATCAACCTGAACCGTGAAAGAGGTATGGGTATTTCGCAAGCCGTCATCTCCGGTGGAAAATCAAGATTACGTCCGGTTTTGATGACCTCACTCACCACAATCCTCGGTATGCTCCCTATGAGCCTCGGAATAGGAGAGGGCAGTGAACTTTGGCAGCCTATGGGTATAGCAATAGTCGGCGGTATGACCGTTTCCACCCTTGTAACATTGATTATAGTGCCTACCGTTTACGGAGTCTTCGCATCAAGAGAGGTGAAAAATTACAGGAAGACGCACGCTTTGAAAATGAACAGAAGAACCATAAAAGCATAATAGAAATGAAAGCAGCATTCATAGTATATAATCAAGCCCACATCGAAGAAGTGGAAAACATATTGCACCAGTTGTCCATTCGAGGTTTCACCCGCTGGCAAGATATACAGGGAAGAGGCAGTAAGAAAGGCGAACCTCACCTCGGCTCTCACGCATGGCCTGCAAAAAATATGGCAACTCTCTGCGTAGTGGACGACTATATCGCACCTATACTCAAAAAGAGAATACAGGCACTTGATAACAGTGCTCCCGAACAAGGGTTGAGGGTATTCTTTTGGGATGTGATAGATGTATAAGGAGTAAAACATAATGAAATCATAAGAATCTGATTGTTTGTAGTGGGTTCAAGAGGGGAATAATCCGAGTAAAATCGGAGATATTCTCCTCTTGTTTTTTTCATATTGCTGCAAAGCCTCATTCAAATAAATCCCGGTCGCTTTTCATCTCCTGACTGCTTTGCGACACTTTCAATTCCGTTTGTGAAAATATGCTCCTCACACCGCCTTTCGTCTCTCTTGACAATCAGCCGTGTGCAAAGACAAAATATAAGTCCGATTTCATGTTTGCAAAATGCCGGTTATATTCAATGAATTAAGCTTTGATTGAGGGAATATCGCAAGAGGTTTGCATAGGATTGGCGAATATATGAAAAAAGCTCGCAGTTCTCGAACTGCGAGCTTTTGTTTTGTCGTTTTGTAAGGCTATCTGTTCACTACGATTTTTCGTGCCGTTGAAGCGTTCTCGGAATTGAAGATAAGCCAATAGATGCCGGATTTTAATTTCGATACATCTATTTTCAGGTTTGTGTCGCCTTTCTTTGCTTTGTCGAACAAAAGGACTTGTCCTTTGGCATTCACCAACTTTATGTTCACATCGGCTGAGAGTTCTTTGGAGAAGGAAATTTGAGCAAGTTCGTTTGCAGGATTTGGATAAACCTGTCCTATTCCTTCCAATTCGCTTGCGGGAAGTGTATTCAAAGATACATAAACGCTTTCTTCGCTTATGCCATTTACCTCGCTGCCATAGACAGTTGTGTAGAAGCCTTTAGGTGCGGTCATCGGTTTTGTTATGGTCTTTCCGTTGTTTGAAGTTGCGGAAATGTAGTATTCGAGAGTGTCTCTCATTGTTTCGGGAAGATTGATTTGGGCAGTGAACATATTGCCTTCGTCTGCTGTGAGGGCAGCCTCCTGCCATGCGGTCTCGCCGCTTGTTCGATAGAAAATGCTTGCGGAAGCTATGCCGCTTCTGTTTTGTGCTATAACTCTGTAAGTGGGAGTTGAGGCATTGTTTGCGGTGTTCCACCATCTGACAGGGTCATGGTATATTCTGATAGGGTTTTCCGCAGGGATTTGTTTGGTTATACAGTGAATTGCTCCGCCGAAGCCGTCAAATTCTCTGACGTCTATTTCTTCAAATTCATAGCCCGGATAGCGTTGTTTCATGATTTCGATAGCCGCTTTATTACCATTGACATCGCCTCTTTTGGAACCGCTTAAAGATTCATCATAGAAGACCGGTTGCATGATTGCATCGTTAACGAAAGTGTGATTTGAGAAAGAACGAGTGTAGTTCTTGTCGTAGTCGGTTTGCGAGGTGTACCATGCACCGTTGTTTTTGGCAGGCAGAGGTATTCTTGTGTTATGATATTTCGAGCCGAAGATGGTTTCCAAATTGCAAAGAGAATCCATATTGCTTTCTACTTTTTTAGGGTCTGAAAGATTAGCCATGGAGGAAGGGTGTTTGGTTGATACAAAACTTGTTTCGTCCCACATATCGCAGTAAAGGTCTATGTGTCCTGTTCCTCCGTCATATTTCAAAGCAGGCAGTACTACGCAGCGTGAAAGATTTAATAAATGCATAAGAGAATCATGTACCTGACTGTTGCTTAAGGCTTGTTTGGTCTGCACATTGTAACCATAAGGACTTGAAGGATCCAAATAGTAAAGTCCGTAGGTGTCTTGATTCAACTCATAAACCGCATCGGAAGTGAATAAACTGCCGACACCGTCAAGAAGTATGTTTCCGCCCTCATATTCTATGGTATTGGTAAAGACACGGAAGCCGGCTTGTTCTCCTATGCGTTTGGCGATTTGGTCGTCCAGCGGTCTGCCACCATAATACTCGAAATCCATGAAGCCTATGCTGTCCTGTTCTCCGTAATAGAATGCAACGGGACCGCAGTCTCTATACCAGAAAGAGTTACCCGGATTGATGAAGAAACGATAATTGGTCAACGGAGTACCTCTTTGCGTCATGAAATTCTTGATTGCAGTACTGTCTTCTGCAGAACGTATGTTTATCCAAACCTGAGCGTGTTGCTGAATGCCGTTTGCCAACTTTGCAAACAACTTTGCATAGCTGCTTGTGGCAGAAACATCGGGTGTGGAGACAACAGGTTCTAATTCGTATGACTGAGCATAATACGATATACCCTGACCTTCGAACAATTCCTCGGCAGGCTCGTTACCTGACACCGTATAGGTATCGTATATCCAAGTCATAAGGATAGCTTGAACCTCATCGCTTTCAATAGGAAAGATCATGTCTTCGGGAACTTCAAGAGGCGTCTTTACTCCATTTTCGTTTGATTTTGCCTTGAAGATGTTTTGCGGAAGCATTCTCTTCATCGGCACTCTCGAATGAATACCTCTGTAATATGTATTCAATTCATCGGGAGACATTTTGCCTTTCATTTCGGCTGCCTTTTGCTGTTTTTGTTGTAAACTTGTCTGTCCGACCCCTGTGAATGCAAGGCTCAAACAGCATACACAAACTAAAAATGTGAATTTTCTCATTGTATTTTACTTTTATGTGATTTACCCAAAAACGCAGTTCGGACAAAAAAATTACATGCAATGTATGTGTAACTCGAAAAATCTTTGTACTTTTGCAACGTTATTCTTACTCAGACGTTAGAGTGAATATAGATAACTGATGAATAACAAAAAAGAAAACAACACATTAATTGTTATGAAGAAAGTAATATTTTGCATTTCGGCATTCATGTTATTTTTGTCGGCAAATGCGCAAGAGAAAAGCGTGATGAGACACGCAGGATTTGAAACGAACCGTTTCATCGATAATTGGGAGATTTCCGCAGGCGTAAGCGGACAGTTGTTCCAGAAATTGACAAGAACGGACAAGGAATTGAACAAAGGAAGTTTCGGAGACCGTATGAACATCGGCTTTAACGTGGCTGTGGGCAAATGGATTACCCCTATCTTCGGAGGAAGAGTACAATTCCAAGGTTATTCCATGACAACGTTCGACGATGCGGAAGTTCAAAACGATTGGAACTATCTTTACGTTCATGCAGACGTTATGGCAAATCTCACGAACTGGATTTGCGGATACAAAAGCGACAGATTTTATAACGCAGTCTTGTTTGGAGGTTTCGGATACGCAAGTTCAACGACCGATGCCATGGATGGCTGGAACGGAGAATACGCTTTCACGGGCGGTTTGCAAAACAGATTCAGACTATGCGAAGCATGGGACGCGAATTTGGAGATAAAGACAACATTGGTTACCCAAGATTTCGATAATTTGCCAAAATATAGCAGGTTCGGATTGCTATGGGACGCAAGCATTGGAGCGACTTACAAAATCCCTACGAAGAGAACGTTCGGTTATATCGACCACGACCAATACAAGAACAAGATTGCTGCATTGGAAAAAGACGTTGAAAACGGTAACAAGACGATAGCGGCAGACGAAGAAGAAATCAACAGATTAAAAGCAGCCGTAGATAAAGAGAAGAAAGCGAAAGAGGCTGCCATGGAGGCAGAACGCAAGGCGAAAGCAGCGTATGCACCTACCACAAATCAGTCTTTGTCAATCTTCTTCCGCTTGGGCGAGAGCGAAATCTCCGATAAGAACCAAGAGAACTTGAAGTTCTTGGCTGAAGCCATCAAGGCAGATAAAGGAACAGATGCTTTCACTATCACAGGATACGCAGACAAGGAAACAGGTAGTGCAGAACGTAACGACGCTTTGAGTAAAGAAAGAGCAGAGTCTGTTTACAACTACTTGATTAACTTGGGAGTTGATAAGGATCGCTTGAAAATAGATTACAAAGGCTGCAAAGAACAACCGTTCAGCGGAAAGGCTTACATGAACCGTGCAGCCATTATCAAGAAGTAAGCAAAATAAACGAAGCAATTCGGTAATAAAGATAGAGAGAACGCGTTTTTCTCTATCTTTTTTTCTTTTGAAGAAATACTTTCTTCCTTTTACACTTAACGTAAGTCCATAACAAAAGAACAGATAGAAATAAGAATTTCAGAAAAGCCATTATTATCCATCAATCCGACATGAATAAACTCACAACTTTTGCACAGAAACTAATCTTTCCGGTATTGATATTTTGCGGTTTTTGTATCGCTTTGCCGCCTTTCTTCAAAATCCTTTCGATAATGCTTTTGGCTTTGGTTTTATTGGCTCTTTATTAAAGAAATTTGCCATGTTTTTAGCTGGAACTTGGTGGATGATTATTCTTATTACTTTA
>URCX01000025.1 GCA_900546465.1 uncultured Bacteroidota bacterium
CCCTTGCACTGCCTTTGCTCTTCGGATGCAAAATCAATTTGAAACATCGGCTGTTTTCCAATAATTTATCGGCACAAGAAGACACTCTCGCAGCCTTTACATGCACGTAGTCGCATATATTTTCAATCGTAATACGATTCTTTTCTTTCGTAAGGGGATACAACAACTTCAAATTCAGTACTGCCTCATGCTCATTGGAGTTTCTACGGGAAAAATGAACCAATTTGTTGCAAAATAGCCAATTATAAATTCTATGAGATGTCCCCACACGGAATTTTATCCCTGCTTGCTTGCATAATTTCGCCACTTCTTTATTCGGGAACACATGTAAAACAAGGTCTATTTGCTTTGTTTTCAATAGTTTCACCCCTAAATTTTCATCTTTTGCCAATTTGTCCCAATTCAAGAACTCATCGACATCTTCGCACATGCTTACAACAGCTTCAGTGTAAGTTCTGCCGAGAAACAGCACCTTAACACCTGCAAAATAGTGCTTTATAACTCCTGCCAATGGCAAAGTCAACACCACATCACCTATTCCGTCAGTTCTGCTTATCAGTATTGTCATTCTTATTAAGTTCTTTGAGTTTCGCATACTTCAAAAAAGTCGCAAATGATGACATTTTACAAACCCTATAACCCGCATAACCATCCAAAAAGCCAAGTTTGAAAACAAAGTCTCTTATAAATCTCCATTTAGGTCGCAAGATCAATCCTATAATGCTTACATTCTTTCTTTTCTTATTGGCTTCCATTGCTGTAAGAGTGGTGAATTTGTCAAATTGTTTGACATGATCGGAAGCATTTTTGTAGGAATAATGAAGCAACTCGCCTTTCAAACGGATTATTTCGACCTCTTGCGGCAAAGACAGGCTTTCATGCACGAAGTCTCCCTGCCACCGAACACTTCTTCTGTCGAATATGCGGATTTTTCTATCGGGATACCATCCGCAATGCCTTATCCAATGCCCGCAATAGTTTGTAAGACGCGACACTTCAAAGACTCTATTTCTGCATTCTTCCTCTTTCTTTATTTCCAATATACTGTTTTGCAATTCTTCTGACAAAACCTCATCGGCATCTATCGACAAAATCGTATCATATGTACTTAAAGAGTTTGCATAGTTCTTTTGCCCTGCATAGCCAAGCCATTTTTGAACATAGAACTTCACATCGACAAAACTTTCAGCCACTGCCCGTGTATTGTCTTGGGAATAAGAATCCACAACTACCACTTCATCGACAACGCCTTGCAAAGAGGTAATGCACCTTGCAAGATTTGCTTCTTCATTCAAGGTGATAATAACAGCAGAAATTCGCATTGCTTCCTACAAAATCTTTTCAACGTCCTTGAAAACGAACTCTTTCACGGCAGGCAGCAAAGTCTCTACATTTATTATATCTATACGCTTCTTTTTTATCGCCTTATCCATTGCCATACCGACTTTTTCCGCAAGACCTTCCGTTACTTTGCTCGAAAATTCCACATATATGCTTATGTTCTTCGGCCTTTTCTCAACTGCAGACACAAAATCCTTATGAGCCCATGCCGATTTGATGTCATATTCTGCCAAAGCCTCCAAAATATCACTTATCAATTTCTTTCTGCTTCGCCTTGCCCACCAACCCGGCTTTCGTTCTTTGCATTTCAATGCTTGGGACAGTTGTTTGTTAGCTTGTTTGTCTGTCATGAATCTATGTTTGTCTTTTCTCTTATTACTATAATTTCACCAATCCTGCAAAGCCCATGAAAGCCATGGCAAGAATACCCGCAGTAATCAAAGCTATCGGAATACCTCTTACTCCTTTCGGCACTTCAACCAATTCAAGATGTTCTCTCAAACCTGCGAAAATAATCATCGCAAGCGTAAATCCCAAGGCTATTCCTATGGTATAGGTAACTCCTTCCAACAAATTGTATTCTTTCTGTATGACAAGAATGGATATTCCGAGTACTGCACAGTTGGTTGTTATCAATGGAAGAAATACTCCCAAAGCCTGATAAAGCGAAGGGCTGATTTTCTTCAATATTATCTCGACCATCTGCACCAAGGCTGCTATTACCAATATAAACAGTATGGTTTGCAGAAACTCTATGCCCAAAGGCAGCAGTACAAACTTATGTAAAAGAAATGTTACAATGGTAGAAAGGGTCATTACAAAGATAACCGCTGCTCCCATTCCGGTTGCAGTACTCACTTTCTTGGATACACCCAAGAAAGGGCAAATTCCCAAAAACTGGGAAAGTATTACGTTGTTCACGAATACGGCAAAAATAATAATGGCAATGTATTCCATACTTCTCGAATATTATTCCGTCTTGCAAAACTAATGTTTTTTCGGCAATTAACAGCCGGAAAAGCAATTTTTTTGCTCATTTCAGGGTTTTCTTTCCATATACTTGCAATGCCGAATGCCTCTTTCAAACAAAGGTGATCGTATTTGGTTTTGTAATTTTGTCGGTTTTAATGCTTTATTTTGAGAGATGAAATTCTTTTACAGAGAACTCGGTTCCTTTGAGGGGCAAACGCTGATGATAATACATGGTTGGTTGGGCATGAGCAACCATTGGTTGAACATAGGTAGGTTTTTGGCGGATTGCGGCTACCATGTGATAATTCCAGACTTGCCAAACCACGGCAGGAGTTTTCATACGGATATGTTTTCCTACGATTCGATGGCTCACTTCCTGCATGACTTCCTCCAAAAGCACAGTTCCGACAAGCCGATACTGATGGGACATTCCATGGGTGGTAAGATTGCAATGAAAATGCTTGACATGTATCCGAATGAGTATGAAAAGTGTATCATCATCGACATTCTGCCAAAAGACTATCCCGAACTGACAAGAAAAGGCGGCATTGCAGACATCATACTCAAAACCCCGCTATCTCAATTTGAGTATCGCAAGGATTTAGCCGACCATCTGCAAAAATCCGTCTCCGATAAAGGATGGCTGACCCTGCTTTTACAAAACGTTGAAACCAAATCCATTACGACAGATACAAATAGAACGGAAATGAAAGGCCGAAAGGATTTCACGAAAGGCCGATTCACTGAAACGAAACGGCGTTTTAATTTCCTGCAATGGCGAAGCAATGCTATCATGTTGGCAGAGAATATGCCGACGATTGCAGGTAATGTTGACTTACAGCCTATTACCACTCCGACTTTACTTATACGCGGAAGTAAAAGCGAATTTACGAAAACAGAAGACTTGTACAGTTTCTCCAATGTGTTCGGCAATTCCCGTATTCTTACAATGGAAGATTGCTCTCATTGGTTATTTGTCGATAAACCGGCTTTGTTTTTGAAAGAAGTCTGCACTTATCTTGACGGCATTTAGTCTGAAACACTTTTTTTTCTTACCTTTGCCGAAAAAACTTCGTAATGGGAATACAACTCGAAGCAGTATTGCTGGTTTTGTCCGCTCTGTTCTTTTTAAGTGTCCTCGCAGGAAAAGCAAGTTCAAAGTTCGGAGTACCTGCCTTACTGTTATTTCTTGCAGTCGGCATGCTATGCGGAACGGACGGTCTCGGAATTCAATTCGATAATATTCACCTTGCCCAAACAATAGGAACAGTAGCTCTTTGTATCATTCTGTTTTCCGGAGGTATGGATACCCAAATATCGGAAATCAAACCCATAATGCTGCAAGGCTTGATTTTATCGACGCTCGGAGTATTGATAACAGCGTTAATAACAGGCGTAATAATATGGTGGATACTCGGCATGACACTTCCTGCGGCAGGAATGGGATTTCTTGCCTCTTTGCTGCTGGCTGCCACCATGTCTTCCACCGATTCGGCTTCCGTATTTTCCATATTGAGGTCAAAAAATCTCAATTTGAAACATAACCTCCGCCCGATGTTGGAGTTGGAAAGCGGAAGTAACGACCCCATGGCTTATATGTTGGTTCTAACCATGTTGGAAGTGCTGAAAGTCGGCACTGTAACAAGCTATTGGGATATTGCATTCAAACTTGTGTTGCAACTTGTCATAGGAGCCGCAGCAGGTTATCTGCTCGGAAAAGCAGCAATCTTCGTAATCAACAAAATAAAGATAGGCAATGACTCCCTCTATCCTATATTGGTACTGACATTCTGTATATTCATGTTCTCTGCAACCTATTTTATGCAAGGCAACGGCTATTTGGCAGTCTATATAGGAGGCTTGGTAATCGGCAACTCTAAGTTCGTACATAAGAGATCGTCAATCAAATTCTTTGAAGGCTTGGCATGGCTTTTTCAGTTGATAATGTTCTTAACCCTCGGTTTGCTTGTCAACCCTCATGAGTTGATACCTATAATCATTCCCGGCTTGATAATAAGCTTCTTGATGATATTATTCGCACGACCGCTTACAGTGTTTCTATGTCTCTTGCCATTCAGAAAGATGACTCTTAAAGACAAAACATACGTATCATGGGTCGGTTTGAGAGGAGCAGTACCGATAATCTTTGCAATAATGCCTCTGGCAGAGGGAATACCGGGAGCAAGAGATATATTCAATATTGTATTCTTCTGCACACTGATTTCACTTCTTATTCAAGGCACCTCCATTCCCATTGTGGCGAGATGGCTTGGGCTTGCAGAGAAAACAACAGACGCAACGAAGTTGAAAGATTTCGACATTGATGTTTCAAGCGACATAAAAACCGTATTGGCAGAAATAGAACTCTGTGATAAATCCTTTGAAAAGGGCAATCGATTGATGGATATAAAGCTACCGGAAAACTCACTTGCCGTTATGGTCAAACGAGACGAAAAATACTTTGTACCGACAGGCAAAACATCACTCTGTGCCAAGGATAAGTTATTGATAATGACCGACGACCATCAATCATTGGAAGAAATATATAGAAAACTCAATATTAAGCATTAGCCTTTCGACGTATCCGATATGCCGAAACAGTAAATGCAAACGACAAATAAACATAATAGACAATGAAGATATTAGTTTTGAATTGCGGAAGCAGCTCTATCAAGTATCAATTGATAGATATGGACAATGATGCCAAAGTAATGGCAAAAGGACTCTTGGAAAGAGTCGGCTTGGAAATGGGAGAATTTACTCATAAGCCTGCCGGAAAGGACAAATACTACGTAAAACAACCGATACCAGACCATAAAGCAGGAATTAAAATGGTATTGGAAGCATTGGTTGACGAGAAAATAGGCGTCATCAAGTCTTTGACCGAAATAAATGCCTGCGGACACAGAGTGGCACACGGAGGAGAGATTTTCAAACAATCCGTTTTAGTAGATGAAGCAGTAAAAGCAGAAATCAAAAAACTGATAGCATTGGCACCATTGCATATTCCTGCCAACATTCAAGGCATAGAAGCAATGGATAGCATATTGCCGGGAACTCCTCAGGTAGCAGTATTCGACACTTCTTTTCATCAAACAATGCCGGAGTACGCTTATCTTTACGCAATCCCTTACGAATATTATGAAAGCGACAAAATACGACGCTATGGCTTCCATGGAACATCTCATCGCTTCGTTGCACCTAAAGCAGCTCAAATAGCAGGTTTGGACATCAACAATTCCAAGATAATTTCGTGCCACCTCGGTTCAGGGGCTTCAATATGTGCTGTAAAGAATGGCAAGAGCATCGATACCTCCATGGGATTTACTCCTGTTGAAGGCTTGATTATGGGTTCCAGATGCGGGGATTTGGATTTGGGAGTGCTTCTGTATATAGCCGAAAAGGAGAATATGGACTGCAAAGAGATGAATAATTTCATCAATAAGAAATGCGGTTTGAACGGAATAACGGGAGGTGTTGTCGATATGAGAGATATAATCGCCGGAAAGAACGAAGGTAAAAAGAGAGAGAGCTTTGCATTCGACATGTTCGCATATCGCGTCAAGAAATACATAGGAGCATACGCTGCTGCCATGGGAGGAGTAGATGCAATATTGTTCACGGGCGGTATAGGAGAGAATGCTTGGTTGCAAAGACAGGCAATCTGCCGCGGATTGGAATTTCTCGGAGCCGAAATAGACGAAAAAGTCAACGAAGCAATGGCAGGCAAAGACGGTATCATATCCAAAGCCGACAGCAAGGTCAAAATTCTCTCCGTAACGACGGATGAAGAATTGGTCATCGCACAAGATACATACGCAATAGTAAAATAAGCAGGTGAAAAAGTTTGCAGATTTTTTGATGTGGCTTGGCGGTTGGAGGCTGATAGGCGAACCGGAACCTGAAATGAAGAACTGCGTCTTTATCGAAGCCCCGCATACTTCCATGTGGGACTTCGTATGGGGACGTTGCGGCTTATGGAAATTGGGAGTCAACGCCCACTTCTTCATAAAGAAAGAATTGTTTTTCTTTCCCCTCGGTCCTATATTGAAAATATTGGGAGGCGTTCCGATAGATCGCAAGAAAGGTGCCGGAGTTGTTGATGAGGCGGTGAAAAGACTCCGAGAAGAGAAAGATTTCTCTGTAATCATCACTCCGGAAGGTACTCGCAAATACACAGATAAATGGAAGAAAGGTTTCTATCTTATTGCCATGAAAGCCGAAAAACCAATCTATCTCTCTTGGTTGGACTATGAGAAAAAGCAAGGTGGCAGCGGTATTATCTTTTACCCCACAGGCGACTACGAAAGCGACATCAAAAAAATCCAAGAGTTCTATAAGGATAAAGTAGCGAAGTATCCTGAGAACTTCAACCTCAGCAAACAATACCGAAATAAACAATAAAGAATATGTTACGAACTCATACATGCGGGGAACTTAATCTCGAACATTGCGGAAACAGAGTTATTCTTGCAGGTTGGTTACAACGTTCAAGAGATTTGGGAGGCATGACTTTCATCGACCTTAGGGACAGATACGGAATAACACAGCTTGTTTTCAATATGGAAACCAATGCGGATTTGTGCCGCATGGCAAGAACACTCGGCAGAGAGTACGTTTTGCAAGTGGAAGGCGTGGTATCGGAAAGAAGCAACAAGAACAAGAATATCCCGACAGGAGACATAGAAATATTGGTTGATAAAATCTCTGTCTTGAATGCTTCCAAAACTCCGCCGTTCACCATAGAGGATAATACCGACGGAGGCGAGGAATTGAGAATGAAATATCGTTATTTGGACTTGCGGAGGAATTGTGTCAAACAAAACCTCGAATTAAGACATCGTTTGTCGATACTGATACGCAATTACATGAACGAAAAGCACTTCATGGAAATAGAAACTCCTTTCTTAATTCGTTCCACTCCCGAAGGTGCAAGAGATTTTGTGGTGCCTTCAAGGGTTAACCCGAATGAATTTTATGCCCTTCCGCAGTCTCCGCAGAGTTTCAAGCAGCTTCTGATGGTTGCAGGCTTCGACAGATATTTCCAAATCGTCAGATGTTTCAGAGATGAAGACCTCAGAGCAGACCGTCAGCCTGAATTCACACAAGTGGATTGTGAGATGAGTTTTGTGGAACAGGAAGATGTTTTGCAGATGTTTGAAGGTCTGATGAAGCATCTTTTCAAAGAAGTACGCGGATTGGAGTTGGATGATTTTCCGAGAATGACTTACGACGATGCAATGAAGTACTACGGCTGCGATAAACCCGATACGAGGTTCGGAATGACATTCGTAGAAATCAATGAACTTGCAAAAGGCAAAAACTTCTCCGTATTCGATTCCGCAGAACTTGTTATCGGAATTTGTGTCGAAGGCTGTGCAACATATACCCGTAAGCAGTTGGACGAATTAACAGATTTCGTAAAGCGTCCGCAAGTAGGAGCAAGCGGTTTGGTCTATATAAAGTGTAACGAAGACGGAACATTCAAATCATCTGTCGATAAGTTCTTTTCAAGCGAACAGTTGCGAGAAATTGCAGAGCGTTTCTCTGCCAAAGCCGGCGACTTGATACTCTTAATGGCAGGAAAGACAGACAAGGTTCGTGCTTCGCTTTGTGCATTGCGTCTCGAAATGGGCTCTCGTCTCGGTTTGAGAAATCCTTTCGACTACAAACCTCTATGGATTATAGATTTCCCTCTTTTGGAGTGGGACGAAGAAACTGCAAGGTTCTATGCAAAGCACCACCCTTTCACTTCATTGAAACCTGAGGACTATTCCATACTCTTCACCAAGCCTGCCGAAGTGAGAGCCAACGCCTACGATTTGGTTGTCAACGGAACGGAAATCGGGGGAGGTTCGATAAGAATACATGACCGCAAGATGCAGAACGATATGTTCAAGGTTTTGGGTTTCAGTGAAGAAGAAGCAAAGAAACAATTCGGCTTCTTGCTCGATGCCTTTGAGTACGGAGCACCGCCCCATGGCGGAATAGCATTCGGCTTCGACAGAATGTGTTCCATGTTCGGCGGAATAGAAACAATAAGAGACTTTATCGCTTTCCCTAAGAACAACAAAGCAAGAGACCTTATGGCAGAAAGTCCTTCCGAAATATCACCTGCACAACTCGAAGAGTTGTATATATCACTCATACCGAAAGAAAAATAAAACTGATTATCAATTGATTTTTTCATCAAGGCGGCTCAATGCCGCCTTTTTGCATTTCACAAATCTTTGAAAGCAACAGTTCTGCACCTATTTTCCATTCGACAAAATTCTTTTTTATCTCATTTCAACGAAAGGGCGTTCCGTTATTGCAGGAATTTGTTTATCGGATTTATGGTGTTTTTCGGCAAGTCCGTTTTCATGATTTTGCTTTGCTTTATTCCCATTTCATCGAACCATTCATTCCATATCCTTTCCAAAAGTTTGAAATGAGATGATTTTGCAGGGTCAACCTCCAACACCAATACCTCCAAATCGCTGAGCTATCCAAATTTCTTCTCTTTTGCTTAGAGAAGATCAGTATCAAAACCGTTCCGACTTCTTTATAAGACATAGAAATCCAACAAAAATAGGATTACTATGCGATATAGTAATCCTATAATCCTGCTTCTCGAAGACTGCTTTGGCGTATTTTCTCTTATTGCAAAAGTTTATAACAAACTGAAAAGTACGTATAGCCAATGGGCTGCAACACCTGCAAATAAACCGCCTATGGTGTGGGCAAGTATTGCTTTGGAGATAAGTTTTCTATATCCCAAGGAGTCGAGCATTGCGGTATGTGTCGAGAGAAATCCGCTCCAACACATTCCCATTGCTGTGCATACTGCGATGGCATTGCCGTTCACCAAACCGTCTTCGATAAATCTGGGCATCAGACTCAAGGCTGCTCCTACTGCTCCGAGAGATGTGATAGGGAATGCTACCAATTCTGTATGCTCAAATCCGAATAACCATTCGAAAACCACGTTTATTTTGCCTGCCAAATAGGGTAAGGCTGCTACTCCTTCGTATGCTGCTCCTGTAAATTCGCCTGTTTTAGATGGTCCGAAAGTAAGCATCATTACGAAGGTTGAGATGACTAAAACGCCGGGGATAATGGCAAGTCCTATTTCTACGCCGTTTTTGCCACCGTCCAATATGGAATTTAATATTCGCATAAATACGTTCCCTTCACTTTTGTAGGAGATTGCCTCCTCATTTCCACCATCGCCAACGGCTTCTTTCATTTCCGGATATGCTCTAATGGTGAATGTTTGCATAAGTCTTGTCGAAATAATACTGCCGATGATTGCTCCTGCAAATCCGATTAATGCTCCTGTTCCATATCCCAAACCTGTCATAAAGACTATTACTATAAGACCCATTCCGAAGGCTGTGCCGAAATTGGTAAGTGAGACCAACTGATATTTTTTGAAGTAAAGGCTGAAATTTTTGTCCTTTGCCAATGTTATAATTGCCGGATTGTCGGAAAGAAAGGTTACAACACCTCCTAATGCCGATACTCCGGGAAGATTGAAGAGAGGTTTCATGAAAGGTCTGAGTATTTGCTCCAACAGACGTACTACTCCGAATTCCACCAATAATTTACCCAATGCTCCGGAAAGTACGGTTATTGCCATAAGGTATAATACCGTATTTATCAGGAGGTCATAGGCTGTTTTCATTATGGTGTTGAGCATATTGGCAAGCCCCATTTTATTGCCGACATAACCGAATACAATAAAGAATATTGCAAGGAAAATCAAGGCTTCGAGGCTTCTTTTGAGTGAAAAGCCTAATTGTTTGAACTTCATTTGACTTAGATTTATTATTTTGTTGATTTACTTATTCAGAACTTGCATTTTCCATGTCAAGCCGAGGTTAAAAGTAAATTCGGTAGGCTCAACATCGGACGAAGCAACATATCCGTGTATTCTTATGTCTTTTTTATCTTTCAAAGGGAAAAACTCGAAACCTGCTCCGCCAAAGGTGTAATTCGTCCCCGGGGCTACGCATACGTCCCATCGGCGATCAAGCGGTGTAGATGCTTCTTGTGCTTTATTTTGATCATATCCTCCTTTTACGAATAAATTCCAACTGTTATTTATGCTGTATTTCAGTTGAGCAACTATGGAAAAATCATCAAAGAAATTGTCTTGATTGCCATGATAACGGTTTGTGTAATCCAGTTCAAGACTTAAATTATCTATTTCAAAGCGATTTCCCAAGGCTATGTAGTTTATATAGCTGCCTTTCTTGTATTCTATCATATTGACAGAGTAAAGTGTTTTGAAGAAATCGAAGTTTCCGTTCCAAAGGAGGTTGTAGGAGTACATATTATCAAAAGCCGTTGTGATGAATGGGGAATTGCTTATTTGAAATTGCAGAGAATGTTTTCCGGAATTGTCCTTGAAGCCCAAAGAAAGACCGAGCTCGTAACATGGGATATTATTACAGAAAGCAGAAAGGAAATAACCATCTATCGGAGCATAGTCGTATTCAAATCCTCCTATTGCAACGACTTGTTTACCTGCTGCAAGAGAAAAATTATCGTTTATGTGATAAATAAGATATGCCCAATCGGTTGCATCCAATAATCCTCCTATGCTGCCGATAGGAACATTCAACCTTTGACGAAGGTGATACTCAAACGTGGAGTTTATTTTTCCATCTAACATAAGGTTGAGATTTCGTCCGTAAAAACCGGCTTGGTCTTCGGCATCTTTTATTTTAACGTAGTTGTAATCCGCTCTGGCATCGAATTTCAAAGAAACATTGCCTTCTTGTCCGAACATATTTGTGCCGAATGCGGCGATTGCAAAAATGCAAATAAGTAACTTTTTTTTCATCATTGACTATCTTGTTTTTGAGCCGGCAAAGTTAGAAAAAATATTCATTGTAGCAAAGTAATCGAAGAAAGAGCAAAAAAACGAGCTTCTGTTTGGCAATCTGTGGAATAATAATTAACTTTGCAGTCGCATTAAAATGTGCAAACAAAAGTGTATTTGAAAACATTATTCCACGAACACAAAAGATGGATTATAAGGATTGTATCATAAAGGAGAACTTGCCGAAGCATATTGCGGTCATAATGGATGGCAATGGACGGTGGGCAAAGAAAAGAGGTGAAGAAAGAATAGTTGGACACAAGAATGGCGTCAATGCAGTGAGACAAATATGCGAGGCTTGTGCGGAATTGGGTGTGGGTTACCTGACTTTGTACACTTTTTCCACTGAAAATTGGAACAGACCGAAGGAAGAGATAAATGCTTTGATGTCTATGTTGGTTACAACCATAGCACAGGAAGAAAAAACTTTGATGGACAACAATATAAAGTTGGCGTGTATCGGAGATTTGGAACACATCTCTTCGGAAACTCGTAATGCTTTGCTTGAATGTATGGAAAGGACGAGTAGGAATAGCGGCATGGTATTGATACTTGCTTTGAATTATTCTTCCCGTTGGGAAATTACGGAAATGACAAGAAAGATAGCAGAAAAAGTAAAGAGAGGGGAGATAAATGTTGAGAGTATCAATCAAGAATATATATCGTCTCAACTTGCAACAGCCGAATATCCGGATCCGGATTTGTTGATTCGTACAAGCGGAGAATACAGATTGAGTAATTATCTTTTGTGGCAACTTGCTTATTCGGAACTTTATTTCACTCCTGTTTTATGGCCTGATTTCAGCAAACAAAGTTTGTATGAAGCTATTGTGGATTATCAAAAGAGGGAACGACGCTTTGGCAAAACAAGCGAGCAGTTGAAAGAAAACGATAAATCAGATGGCGGACAAAATTAAATGCGAAATCGGACGTTTATCGCTAAGATGGATTAAAAAATCCGGGTTACTGATGGGAAAAACAAATAAGGTATTACTGTTGTTTGCATTGCTTTTTGGTGGAATGAATATGTTATCCGCTCAAAGCAATGGAATCAATTTGGACTATTACTCTCCTAAGGAGTATGAAGTAGGAGAGATAAGCGTTGAGGGTGCGGATCATTTGGATCACAATTCCGTTATATTGTTATCCGGAATATCCGTCGGAGAGAAAATCTATCTGCCGAGTGATAAGATAAGCATGGCTATCGACAAGTTGTGGCGACAAGGAGTTTTTGAAGATGTCCAAATTCTTGTTTCAAAGGTTGAAGGTCGGACTATTTCCCTTGTCTATAAACTGATGACCAAACCAAGGTTAACCGCTTTCAAAATAGAGGGAGTCAAACGTGCAGAAGCAGATAAACTGAAAGAAAAAATGCACATTGCGTCAGGTGATGTCGTAACCGAAAATATGAAGAATAATTGTATCAATGTGATTTATGATTACTTTGCAGACAAAGGGTATTATTCGGTAAAGACAGAAATCGAAGAAAAGAAAGATACAAATGTATTGCGTAATGAGGTGTTCCTCACCTTTCGCATAGACAAGGGCAGCAAAATACGTATTGCAAAGATAAATATCGAGGGTAATAATGCGATAGCCGATAAGAAATTGAGGTCTAAAATGAAAGACATAAAGGAATATCGTTGGTGGAGGATTTGGAAATCCTCAAGATACCTTGATGAGAAGTATAAGGAGGATAAACAGAAGATTATATCCAAATATAACGATGAAGGATATCGTGATGCAAGGATTATGTGGGATACCATGTATATAGTAACCAAGGAGAAGCGTAATTTTTTTACTCGTAAAAAGAAAGAGAAGAAGTCTTTGGTGATTGACATGAAAGTTTATGAGGGAAATAAGTTTTACTTCGGTGATATCACCTGGGTCGGTAATACCAAATATTCCTCGGAAGATTTGTCCAAACGATTGAGAATAACCAAAGGTGAACCGTATAACAAATCTCTGTTGGATAAAAACTTGCAATACGATCCTACCGGTACGGACATTTATTCCTTATATACAGATGACGGATACCTGTTCTTTCGAGTTATTCCGGTTGAGACAAATGTGAACAACGATACCATAAATATTGAAATGAGAGTGTATGAGGGCAAGCAGGCTCGCATAGGCAAGGTGTCTTTAAGTGGTAATACTGTAACGAATGACTATGTCGTGATGAGAGAACTTAAAACTTATCCCGGAGAACTATTCAGCAGAGATAATGTTTACCGTTCAATAAGAGAAATACAACAGTTGAACTATTTTGATCCGGAGAAGATAAATCCGGACATAAAACCAAATCCGGAAAGCGGCACTGTTGATATAGAATATCAGTTGGAAGAGAAAACAAGTTCTACATTTGAAGTATCCGGTGGTTGGGGTGCCAATATGGTTATATTCACAGCAGGAATATCCTTGACTAATTTTTCAGCACAAAAACTCTTTAAGAAGAACGCATGGAGACCTTTCCCCACAGGAGACGGACAACGTTTAAGTTTGAGATTGCAAACCAATGGAACATATTACAGCCTTGTGAGTTTGTCATTTACCGAGCCTTGGCTCGGAGGAAGAAAACCGCAGGCACTTACGGTAGGAGTATATTATTCTTATCAAGACGACGGATACTGGAACACCTCCGGTTCAAGGGAATATTACATGGGGATATTCGGAACTTCTGTTTCTTTGGCCAAGCGTTTGAAATGGCCTGATGATTACTTCATTTTCAGCCAAGGATTAACCTACCAGCAATATAATGTCAAGAACTATCCAAATTTTGTTCTTGCATCAGGTGTGTCAAATAACATCAACTATAATTTCAGTATATCAAGAAATTCCGTTGACCAACCTATATATCCTCGTCAAGGTTCCGAAGTAACGGTTTCTACGCAACTCACACTGCCTTATTCCTTGTTCAACAACAAGGATTATTCCACAATGTCCACTTCGGAGAAGTATAAATGGCTTGAATACTATAAAGTGAATGTGAAAGCGGCATGGTATTTCAATGTATTGGACGATCTCGTTGTCTCAACAAGAGCAAGGTTCGGATTTTTGGGACAATATAATAGTAAAGTCGGCTATTCTCCTTTTGAAAGGTTCTATTTGGGCGGAGACGGCTTGACAGGTTACTCTTTAGACGGTCGTGAACTCGTTTCTCTGAGAGGATATGACAATAATTGTTTGAACCCTGACAAAGGAGCTACTGTTTTTGATAAATACACCTTGGAGCTTCGTTACCCTATAACCCTAAACCCTATGGCATCTGTTTATGCCTTGGGCTTCTTTGAAGGAGGAAACTCTTGGGCAAACTTCCGGAGTTTTGAACCTTTCAAGATGTATCGTTCGGCAGGTATAGGCATAAGAATATTCATGCAAATGTTCGGAACCCTCGGCATAGATTGGGGATATGGATTTGATGATGTCCCTTCCGCAGCCGGCAAGAACGGTTCACATTTCCACTTTTCCATAAATGGTTCGATAGATTAAAAAATGACAGATATGAAAAAACTATTGATTGTAGTATTGTTATCGGCAGCTGCTTTTTGCGGTTATGCCCAAAAGTATGCCTGTGTGGATACCGAGTATATCCTAAACAATGTACCCGAGTACAAGCAAGCACAAAAGGAACTCGAAGAAGTGTCTTTGCAGTGGCAAAAAGAAGTAGAGGCAAAGTTTCAGACAGTGGACAAACTCTACAAAGCCTTTCAAGCAGAAGCAGTCCTTCTCCCTGCGGATTTGAAAACGCAGAAAGAGAATGAAATCATTGCAGCTGAGAAAGATGCCAAGAACCTTCAAAAGCAACGCTTCGGCAATGAGGGCGATTTGACGAAGAAACGCTCCGAACTTGTAAAACCTATACAGGATAGAATTTATAATGCAATAGAAAAAGTTGCTCGTGAGAAGAACTATTCCATTGTGTTTGATAAATCCGGAGGAGCAACAATACTATATGTAGATAACAAAACAGATATCAGCGATATGGTTTTGGCAGAACTCGGCTACAAAATAAATTCTTCCAAACGGTAAACGAACAGCAAAAAAGACGTATCTTTGCAATAAATATAGTAATAACACAATAGATAAAAGAATGAAGAGAACATTTCAAGTACTGACTTTGGCGGCGATATTCATGTTCGCAGGAGGGTTGTACGCACAAAAAACAGTAAAGTTAGGCCATTTCAATTCGAGTGATTTGATGAAAAGAATGCCGGAAGCGGATTCCGTTCAGAATGTAATGAAAAACTATACGGCAGAATTGGAATCGGAGTTTAAGGCAATGCAAAGCGAATATACCAGATTGGTACAAGAATACGAAGCAAAGAAAGACCAACTTACAGATTTGTTGAAAGCAAACAAGGAGAATGAAATCAGAGGCGTGATGGAGAGAATGGAAACATTCCAACAAAATGCTCAGATTGATTTGCAGAACAAACAATCGGAACTAATGAACGTTCTTGTAGAGAAAATCAAAGGAATAGTTGCCGAGATAGCAAAAGAAAACAAATACACATATATTTTCGAGAGCAACGGTATTCTTTGGTATTCTGAGGACAGTGAAGATATAACGCCATTATTGGTAAAGAAAATGGGGTTGAAATAGAGACGTTTGCAAGGAGAGTTTGTAGAGATGAGTAAAAAAAGCCCCGATTATTTGGTGGAAATAAAAAGAAATACTACCTTTGCAAACGCAAACGATGCGGGTGTGGCGTAATTGGTAGCCGCGCCAGACTTAGGATCTGGTGCCGTGAGGCGTGGGGGTTCGAGTCCCTTCACCCGCACAAAATGGAGGTAAATCCGAAAGGTTTTATCTCCTTTTTCATATCCAAAAGAACCGCAAACAAATCCCAAGGAGCCGAAACGGGAACAAATCGTGTAATTCGCGGAGGAAATTATTTTTCCTGTTATGACTTGAAAAGTCCGAGACCCTCGGGCAGAGAAGATTATATATCTAAACTGCATAAAGCATACGTGGGGTTTCGTCTCGCTCTTTAAGCAATATTGCT
>URCX01000026.1 GCA_900546465.1 uncultured Bacteroidota bacterium
CCGCAATGAAGCACTTTCGTTTCTGTGCGGAAGAGCAGGGCAAAATCAATATAATAGGCATGCAGATAAACAACTTCCTCACTCCTGCCGTGATAAATGTGCATAAGGGCGAGATTACGTATATCAATTCCGACAAGGTTACGGTTTTCAAAGATAAACGAGTGGTTGTAAATCCATATCTTGCCGCCTTTTTGGGGCTTGGTCAAAAGGCTGCAACGGAATAAGGCGAAAGGATAAGATAAAACACAATCTTACAATTCTGCATTGCAGAACAAAGGGTGTAAGATTGTGTTTTGTTTTTTCGACAGTTCGAATGCCTTGTCTCTTCCATGCTTTTAATCCGGCATTAAGAGGAAGGATTTTATGAAGTTGTCTATATCTCCGTCCAAAACGCCTGCCGTGTCGGCTGTTTCCTCTCCCGTACGTACGTCTTTGACCAATTTATAGGGTTGCAAAACGTAATTGCGTATTTGGCTTCCCCATTCTATTTTTCTCTTTCCGGCTTCCGACTCTGCCAACTTCTCTTTCTTCTTTCGGAGTTCTATCTCATAGAGACGGCTTTTCAACATCTGCATTGCCTTTTCCCGGTTTTGCAACTGTGAACGGGTCTGACGGCATTCTATTATTATGTTTTCCGGAATGTATCTCAGGCGGACTGCCGTCTCGACCTTGTTTACGTTCTGTCCTCCGGGTCCCGAGGAACGGAAGGTGTCCCATTCTATATCGGCAGGATTGATGTTTATTTCAATGCTTTCGTCAATCACGGGATAGACAAAGACAGAGGCAAAGGAGGTCTGCCGTTTGCCGTTTGCATTGAAGGGAGAAATTCTCACCAAACGATGGACGCCGCTTTCGCCTTTAAGGTAACCGTATGCGAAATCTCCGTCTATCTGGAAACTTGTGCTTTTCACTCCTGCCACATCTCCGTCCTGAGTGTCGATAATGCTGACCTTGAAAGAGTGTCGCTCAGCCCAACGGGTGTACATACGCATCAGCATTTCCGCCCAGTCGCAACTCTCCGTGCCTCCCGCTCCTGCGTTTATGTTTACTATGGCAGAGAATTTGTCTTCCTGCAATCGGAGCATGTTTTTCAACTCCAAATTCTCTATCATCTCGCCAAGCATACGTGCATTCTCATTCAACTCCTCCTCTCCGACTTCTCCATCGGTGAAGAACTCCATTAAGACACGGAAATCATCGAGAGCGGACTGCAGCTTTTCGTATTCCGCCAAACGATTCTTCTTTTCCCCGACTTCTTTCAGGAATGCTTCCGCAGCCTTTGCGTCATTCCAAAAATCTTCTCTCTGTGTTTTTGCTTCTGCTTCTTCGACTTCGCTTTTCAATCTGTCGATGTCAAAGGCACCTCCTTAGAGTTGCTACTCTCTCTGCAAAATCCTTGTTTGTTTCTTCTATTGTCATATATGGTATTTATAAATTCCAATCTTCAAAGCAGCAAAAGGAGACTGTTCTCCTTGCCGATATGGGAACAAAGGTACGAAACAAATTCGGAAAGCGGGCAGAAAGGAGGCAGGGAAATCATTCCGCCGGTTCATAAGCCTGTTCCGCCATTGCCGCAAAGTCGCAGCAGTCCCCTCTCCTACCCTCGGGAAATCAGAACATTGCAAGCGGAGGGCTGAGAATGTGAAGAAAGAAAAATGGAGTTTGAAGCGGCTTTCGCTTTGCCGTTTCAAACTCCATGTTTCAAGGTTTTGGATTTATTTTATCCTATGTGTGCAATATAAATCTTGACATGAGATAGAATACTCCGGCTCCTGAAAGATAGCCTACCAAAGCCCAGAGGGATATTTTCTTCAAATACCATATAAAGTCTATTTTTTCCATTCCCATTACTGCCACTCCGGCTGCCGAACCGATAATCAAGAGGCTTCCTCCCGTGCCTGCACAGTATGCCAAGCCTTCCCAGAATGCTCCGTCGGTTGCAAAATGTTGCAATGAAGGGTCTGCCAAAAGTGTTGCGGCGTCTGCAATAGGGTACATGCCCATGGAGGCTGCTACCAAAGGTACATTGTCTATTACCGAGGAGAGTACTCCTATGATAAGGTTGATTGCATATATATTGCCGACATTTTCGTCCAAGGCTTGCGAAAGAAGTTTCAAATGTCCTGCCTCATTCAAACATTGAACCGCCATAAGGATACCGAGGAAGAAGAGTACGGAAGGCACATCGACCTTTTGTATGATTGTGCTTACGCTTAACTTGGAATAATTGGCAGGGCTGTTGCGGTGCATTATCTCCGTGGTTACCCACATTACGCCCAAGCCGAACAATACTCCCAAATAAGGGGGAAGATGTGTTATTGTCTTGAAGACAGGAACGAAAAGCAACAAGCCTACGCCCATGATAAGGGTAAGGAGGCTTTGTTTGTGGGATACTTTGTACACTCCGCTTTCTTCGACATGCTCCGGTCTTTCGACATCTCCTTTCATCGTCATGCTTATGGCTATCAAAGGAACGACTATGGACACTAATGCAGGGATAAAGGTCTCCATTATTATCTTACCTGCCGTAACCTGTCCGCCTATCCAAAGCATGATGGTTGTTACGTCTCCTATAGGCGACCACGCTCCGCCGGCATTGGCTCCGAGAATGACCATACCGCAGAAGAACCAGCGTGTTTTCTGGTCGGCAATCAACTTTCTCAACAATGCACACATCACTATGGAGGTCGTAAGGTTGTCCAAGACAGCAGACATGAAGAATGTCAAAATGCCTATTATCCATAAGAGTTTGCGTTTGTTTTTAGTTGTAATTTTGTTTGTGATGATAGAGAAGCCGTCGTGCTTATCGACGATTTCCACTATGGTCATCGCTCCCAAGAGGAAAAAGAGAATTTCCGAGGTGTCGCCGAGATGTTCTATCAGATTTTCACTGCTTATACCGGGACCCAAGAGAGCGTAAACAGCCCAGATTATTGCCGCTAACAATAAGGCTGTTGCCGATTTGTTGATTTTTAACGGGTGTTCCAAGGCTATGGCTGCATAACCGAGGACGAAGATGATAATCATCAATCCGAAATACATAATTTGGTGTTTTAATTGTTTGTAATATGGTTGCTAAACTTATTTTCGCTTCTTCTGTCTCTCAGCCATAAGAGCTTGGTTTTGTTTCTCCAAGGCTTCTATTCTTTGTTGCCATTTGGACTTTTTGAGAGGTTTCTTGGAGTTTGCTTCCAAGCGTTTCAAGACTTTTTCTCCGTTAATGGACTTCTGAATGGCGAACATCTGAATAAAGGTTATACACAAGGAAATAAGGTAGTAGTAGTTCAAGGCTGCGGATTGACTGTTGAGTATGAAAAGCATCATAACAGGCATGAAGTACATCATAAACTTCATTCCCGGCATGGCGTTGTTCTGCGGCTGTTGCTTCATGGTTATTTTAGTGTAGAAGATTTGGGCAACCGTCATAAGGAGACAGAACAAGGATATATGGGCTCCGTAGAAAGGAATGTTGAAAGGCAAATCGAGTATGGAATCATAGCTTGACAGGTCGTCCGCCCATAGAAAGCTCTGTTGACGAAGCTCTATGGAAGCAGGGAAGAAACGGAACATGGCAACCAAGATAGGGAACTGCAAAAGCATAGGAATACAACCCATCATGGGATTTATGCCGGCTCGCTTATAGAGGTTCATTATGGCTTGTTGTTTCTGCATAGCTTGTTCCTGCTTAGGATACTTCTCATTGATTTTCTGAACCTCCGGAGCGATTACCCGCATTTTTGCGGAGGAAGAGTAGGATTTGTAAGCCAAAGGGAACAAGACAAGTTTAACCAATATGGTCAGTACAAGGATTATTATTCCCATGCTCCAGCCGAACTGTTGCAGGAAATTGAAAACAGGTAAGACCACAAAGCGGTTTATCCAATGGAGCAGGAAGAAGCCCCAGCCCAAAGGTATGATTTGCTCCATATCTATGTTGTAGTCGCTGACAACGGAGTATTTGTTCGGTCCGAAAAAGAAATTCATGTCGTATTTGAAGTATTCCTTGTCTCCGTCGAAAGGTATGTTCAAATCGGCTTTCATCGTACGCAGGTATTTGTCATGCTGACCTTTTTCGGTTATGGTTTGCATTTTTGCGTATGCGAAATCGTTGGTGCTTTCGGCTATAAGGGCTGTCGAGAAGAATTGTTGTTTGAAAGATACCCACTTGATGGGAATGCCGTTCTCTTCTTTTTGGTCGTCGGCTCCGTTCTCTTTCAAGTATTCCACCTCATCTTTCAATAAATAGTATATGGAGCTGTTCTTACGTTCTACGCTGCCGTCTTTCTCTTTTAATCTCAACTTTGAATCCCATACAAACTCCAATGTGTTTCTGTCGGTTATCACTTTTTCGAGATTATGTGTGATGATGCTGTAACCTATGCGGTAATCATTTCCCCTCAATGTGTAACGGTATTCCAAACAGCCTCTGTTCCTCGTCAGTGTGTCTGCATTGGCGTAGAGTCTCATGGATACGACAAGAGAGTCGTTACCTTTGACGGATAGTTTCTCACCTTCGGTATAAGGTTTGTCGTTGACGAAGACTTCAAAGTTCAATTCCTTTGTACGAAGCACCTTGGAGCCGATGGAAAGGTTCAATCCGTAGGAATTTCCGTTCTCAGTGAAGAAGCGGACGCTGTCCTTATGATAGGTTTTGTACTCTTTAAGAATGACTTGTTCTATATTGGCACCCAAAGATGTCAAGTCGGCTTTCAGTAATTCGTTTTCAATGGTAAGATGTTTCTCTTTGTTCAATGCAGCCTCCGAAAACGCTCCGAATTGGTCGGAAAGAATACGCTTTGCCTCCGTTGCGAGGGAATCGTTGCCCGTTGCCTCTTCTGCCAACTGCTTTATGTCCGCTTGTTCCTGCCTTTCTGCATCTTCGCTAAGTCTCTCGGCTTTTTGGGCTTCCTGTTCGGCTCTCATGCCTGCCGCTATCGCCGAATCCTGTTTTTGTTTTAGTTTTGCTCTTTCCTCCTCCGAAGGTTGCGACACGTACATCCACACGCCGAATACGGCAAATATCAGCACCAAACCGATAATAGTCTTCTTGTCAATCATTTGCTTATTGTTATCTTATTCTTTCTTGTTCAAACATGTCTGTTTTGCGAAGCTGCAAAGGTAAACAAAAACATTGATACAAAACAGTTTCATGGAGTTTATTTCGGCTTTAAGAATAAAATTCCACACAAACGCCACAAGCTATGCCACACAAGCCTTGAAAAACGCCTGGTTTCATTCTCCGAAAACGCAGTTTTCGACCTTTAAAAACTTTATTTTAACCCCACAAAGTCTTCGTTTTTGTGCAAAAAGTCCCGCGTTTCGAGATTCCGGAACCCGAAACGCGAAGAAAATCACGAAGAAATGCTCTTTCACATTCTTGCTACCAAATTAAGAAAATCACTCCAAATCCGACAAATAAAAAAAGGACAAAGAATGCAAAGGAATCAAATCCCTCAAATTCTCCGACAGCCTGAAATGTGAGAAAGTAGTGGAAGTGGTGGTGGAGAGTGTGCCGTATCGAGGGTGGAAGTCGGTTTTTGAGAGTGGCGTTTCTTTGTTTTTTTGTATGGATCTTTTTGTTTGAAGGTGAAGGGTTTGGGGTTCGGACTTGATTTTTTTGCGGGGGAATTGTAACATTTCGGACTTTTTTACGACTTCTGTTTGTAAGGAATGGAATTGTAAACTTCATTTGCGAGTGATGACGACAGAGACTTTCAAAGGATATATCAAACTTCTACAACCTAAATTGCAGGCTTTTGCGATGCATATTTTGCGAGATGAGTATTGGGCAGAGGATGTTACGCAGGAGGTATTTGCTTATCTTTGGCAGAATATTCGCAGGCTTGACGGGATTGATAATTTGGAGGCTTATTGCATAAATATTTGCAAATGCAGATGTATAGACCATTTACGCAGTTCAAAAAGTAGCTTTTGTTGTGATGAGATCGAGGCTTTGGCGGATTGTTTTTCGGAAGATGATGAGGAAGAAGGGCTGTACAGGAATGTTTTAAGTTTGATGGAGCGTTTGCCTCAAAGGCAGAGGATTATTCTGAAAAAGAAGTATTTGGAGGCTAAGACAACGAGGGAGATTGTGGAGGATTTGAATATGAGTGAGGCTAATGTGAGAACGAATATTTCAAGGGCTTATGCCAAGTTGAGGGAGATGATGAATAAGATGTGTTTTTAATTTGTTGTGAGAGATGGAAAATGAGGAAAAACGTTTTGAGGAATTATTGTTTCGCTTCTATGAAGGGGTGCTCTCGGAGTCGGAGGAAGAGGAATTGTTTGCTCTTTTTTCAAAGTCCTATATTGCAAATGATGAGAAATATGCGAGGGACAGGGCTTTATTGAATGCTTTTATCGCACTGAGGGAGCATGGAAAGAACCTAAGGAGGCAGGAGAGAATTTTGAATTTCATTGATGAAAGTCTGCTCAGAAGAAGGCGGATAAGACTTATTTGTTTTCAGATAGGGGGAATGGCTGTTGCTGCCTGCATTGTTTTGTTTTTCTTTTTAAGAAGTCCGATAAGTGATAAGGGGGGTATTGAAGCTGAAAAAGTACTTGTGGATTTGCCGAATGCGGGGAAATCTTCTGCGAAAATCTCCTCTGAGGCTGAGATAAAGGTGCTGTCGAATAAAGGAAAGAGGACTTTGCCTCTCAGGAAAAGGACGTCTTTGCAAGGAAAAGTCGAACCGATGGAGGAGGAAAATTGCGAAATTCAGGAGATAGAAGTGCCTGTGTACGATAATCGAGTCTCGAAAAGCCTTGCCGAATGTATGCAAGAGCAGATTGCGGAAGAGATAAAGGAAGAACTTTTACAAGAGGTGGAAGAGCCGATAAGGATAGAGTGCGACAGGCTTATAAAATATGACAACCGAAGATTGATACGCTTTGAAGGCGGAGATAAAGATGCGGAAAGGCTGTATCCTCTCTCTCTTTCCTCCTTTCGCACACATCTTAGTGAAAGAAAGAAATAAGAACATTCAAAAATAATACATTATGAAAAAGCCGTTATTGTTTGCTGTTTTTACAGCTTTGTCTCTTTGTATTTCTGCACAAAGCAAGACGAATTACCTGTTGTATCAATCCATAAACGAGGATTATGATGGGTTATATATCGCTCCGCATTGCAAATTGAAGCTTGTCAAAAGTGATAAAGATCGTTTGGAAGTATCGATAATGGGAGATAGCACTTTGCCGAAGAGCGTGTGCAGTATAAAAAACGGGCAGTTACGAATAAAGTATCCGAAGAAATCTCTTGATGATGCCGAGATAATTCTATATACATCAAAGCATTTTTCAAGTATAAAAGTCCGCAGAAATGCCACTCTTATTGCAGATACTTTGCAACTGAACCTTCAAAATGCCTCGGTAGATATATCGATAGATGGGCAAATAAAAGCCGATAAGTTTATCGGAGGAACATATAATCATCTCTCGATGGGGGATAATTCTCTCTTTGAATGTCCCGATGTTTCAGCGGACAGTGTTGTGTACAGCATCACGAGAACTTCAAAAGGCAGCGGACTGATGCGGTTCAGACAGTTGCCTTTGGCTGTTTACAGGCAGCCTTCCGGCGTTTTTTTAGGAATACATAAGGATATGGACATATTGAAAATGGGGAATAAAAAATACGATAATCCGAGTGTGTCGAACTTTCGATGCGGATTAGGTTTTCCGATATTATACGTTTATCCCTTCGCAAACGGAGATTTATTCAAGGCAGGACTTGAATATAAACTTGACTTAAGACTGATGTTCAATGAGGTAAACTATCTCGGAGGGGACTTTTCATTTGCAAATAATGATCCGGCAGGCAGAGTGCAGCAATTCATATTAAGTCGTAGTTTGCTGCTTCCTTTGAAATATGATATGAATGTCAAAGATGGCTTGTTCAAATTCTCATTCGGGCTGAGCTTCGGCAGGGTTTTGAAGAGTAATTTATATGAATTTAGCATCAATAAAAGCAACAAATTCGATATAGATAAGACAAAAATCAACAATCTCAACCCTTGGAAAATAGAAGCAGGAATAGATGTTTCGGGAGATTATTTCTTCGGTCTGCACTTGGAATTTTTTGCAAACATTCTGCCATTGTATAAAAACGGAACAAGAGGAGATGACATCAGAGAGGTGGGAATGAGGATTAACTTTTAAGAAGACTTGAATACAGAATTGCAATATGCTGCAAATATAATACCTCATACCGCAAATCTGCTGATGCCTATCAGAGCAAAGAGAGAAAGAATTTTCCGAAACGCCGTTGGAGAAAATTAAAACGCCGAAAGAATTTCTTAGAAGGGCGTTTTAATTTTTTCTTTCGGCGTTTCGTTGATGCTGAAATGGTGATTCGTTGCGAAGGGTTCAAATGATTGTTTCAAAGAAGGTGTTATTTGGAGTGTTTCAGGACTTTTGCGTCAAGGAAAAAGACAGTTTCTTCTGCTATATTGTTGCAACGGTCGCCTATTCGTTCGATTTTACGGATTACATGGTGGAGGTATAGATATTCTTCTGTCTTTTCGGCTTCTTTTCTTATTTGCTGTGCCAATATCGGTATTGCTCCGTGATTTATTTCGTCTATCAGATTATCTATGCCGAAGACTTGTTCTGCCATTGCAGTATCTTCGTTATCGAAAGCTTCCTTTGCTATTTTGAACATCTTCTCTGCATTGTCGAACATCTCTTCAAGTCGCAGTTGCTTGGCAAAGGCTTCGTCTATCATGCCGTTCATGTGTTTGAGGACAAAGAAGGCTATGCTTTCTGCGAAGTCTCCTATTCTTTCAAGGTTGTTGTTTATTTTCAAAACTGCCAAAACCAATCTCAAATCTATGGCAACGGGATTGTTTAATGCTATGAAATTTTCGCAACGGCTGTCTGTCGTAAGTTCCAATGCGTTACACATCTTTTCTCTTGCAACTACTTCTCTTGCCAAAGCTTTGTCGTAATTCATCAAAGCCTGCTTGCTTTTGCTTATCTGCCTGCCTACGAGATTCCACATTTGTTCTAATGAATCGGTAAGCAATTTCAATTCTCTGTCTATATGCTTTTCCATGATATATCTTTGTTTCTTTGTTTTTATTCTTGTATTTGATTGATTGCTTTGCATCAACCGAAACGTCCGGTGATGTAATTCTGGGTTGCGGGTACGGAAGGATTGGTGAAAATCTTGTTTGTATCGTCGTATTCCACCAATTCGCCGAGATAGAAGAAGGCTGTCTTGTCGGAAACTCTCGCCGCCTGCTGCATATTATGGGTTACTATAACTATGGTATAGTCTTTTTTCAGTTGAAAAATAAGTTCTTCTATCTTGACTGTCGAGATTGGGTCCAAGGCAGAGGCAGGCTCGTCCATGAGGAGTATTTCCGGTTTCACCGCCAAGGCTCTCGCTATGCAGAGACGCTGTTGCTGTCCGCCGGAAAGTTCGAATGCCGATTTGTTCAGCTTGTCCTTTACTTCTTCCCAAAGAGCTGCGGCTTTAAGACTTTGTTCCACTGTTTCGGAAATGACTTTCTTGTCTTTTATTCCGTTGACTCGCAATCCGTATGCCACATTGTCAAAAATACTTTTGGCAAAAGGATTAGGTCTCTGAAAGACCATGCCCACTCTTTTGCGGAGAGTATCGACATCAATATCCTTTGCATATATATCTTTGCCTGAAATAAGAACCTGTCCTTCCAATCGGCTTCCTTCTATTAAATCATTCATTCTGTTGAACAGCCTCAAATAAGTACTCTTTCCGCAACCCGAAGGTCCGATGAAAGCGGTTACCGTATTGGACTCTATTTCCATATTTATGTTTTTCAGTGCGTGAAAATCGCCGTACCAAAAATTCAAATCCTTTGTTTCTATTATTTTCATTGTTTAGTTCGTTTTTATTTTCTTGTTGAAGTATCGTCTCATCGCATTTGCAAAGAGGTTAAGCAGTAAAACAATCAGCACAAGCACCAAGGCTGTTCCGAATGCCATGGAGCGGGAGGCTTCGAGCTTTGTGCCGGAAGTGGCAAGCACATACAAGTGATAAGGTAATGCCATGACTTGGTCGAAAATGCTTGTCGGCAATTTGGGCAAGAAGTAAGCTGCTGCCGTAAAGAGAATAGGTGCTGTTTCTCCCGATACTCTGCCAACGGACAAGATAAGTCCTGTAATTATGTTCGGCATAGCCATAGGCAGTATTACTTTGAAGATTGTTTGCAATTTACTTGCTCCCAAAGCCAATGAACCGAGGCGATAACTATCGTCTATTTGCTTCAAGGCTTCTTCGGTTGTACGTATCACCACTGGAAGAACGAGTATGCCCAAGGTGAGACTGCCTGCAATTATGCTGTCTCCAAATCCCAAGGTGTTGACGAAAAGAGACATTCCGAACAAGCCGAAAACTATGGAAGGAATTGCAGAAAGGTTGTTGGTCATCATTCGTATAAAGTGTACAATTTTCCCATTACCGGCATACTCGTTAAGATATATGCCGCTTATCACACCGACCGGGAAAGTGAAGATCATGCTTCCTACACATAAACACAGAGTGCCGACTATTGCGGGGAGAATACCTCCTTCGGTCATGCCTTCTTCCGGCATGGAAGTAAGAAAATCCCATGATATTACGCCTATTCCTTTGACTATAATGAATATCAGTATCCATAGCAAAATGCCTATAATACATGTACTCATCAATCCTATTATCCAGAAAGCTACTTTCTGCTTATGTTTCTTCATATCTTTTTAGTTTTTAAGTTCTTTCTCTTTGAAATATACTCCACCAAGAGGTTTATCAGCAGTGTGAGCAGGAACAAAATGCAAGCCAACATGAACAAAGCACTGTAATGAGCCTCTCCCTGCGGAGCTTCTCCGAGTTCGGCAGCTATCGTTGCGGGTATTGTCCTTATCGGTTCCAATAATGTGTGAGGAATGACTGCCGCATTACCGCATACCATAAGCACTGCCATTGTTTCTCCCATCGCACGACCGATACCGAGAACAACTCCTGCCGTTATACCGCTCTTTGCATGCGGAATGACAACTTTATATATGGTTTGCCATTTGTTTGCCCCCAAAGCGAGAGAAGCCTCTCGCAATGTATTTGGAGTTGCCCGCATTGCATCTTCCGCTATTGTGATTATGGTTGGCAGAGCCATGATTGCAAGAATGATTGCTCCGCTTAAAGCCGTTTCGCCTACGTCAAGACAGAATGTCTTTTGAACTATAGGCACAACAACTATAAGACCGAAGAACCCATAAACCACGGAAGGAATGCCGGAAAGTAATTCGATTGCCGGTTTCAACAGTTTGTATAATCTTTTGTCGGCAATTTCCGAAAGGAATACTGCTGCTGCCAAGGCAAAAGGCAGAGCTATTGCAATGGCTGCGAAACTTACCATGAGCGTTCCGAGTATGATGGGGAGTACTCCGAATTGTGGAGCCGGTTGTGCGGTAGGCATCCATGTCTTCCCTGCAAAGAAATTCGCAAAATCTATGTTTCCGCAATCCACAGCCTTCATACCCTCCACCTCTGATAGGTATTCTTTTGGCAGAAAGGCAATCATGTTCGTTTTATCTTCTTGTTCGAGAGCTTGATCTATATTGTAAGCAAGCGTTATTTCTCCTTGCATACTTTTTCCGTCCTTTTTGTTTACGGAACTCCATTGCGTTATTTCTCCATCGAATATATCGAGTATTTGTTCGGAGTTAAGCGTAGAAAGAGGATTGTCTCGGTGTACTGCGATAACATATCCGTTTTCGACAGTACTGTTTCCGAACAATCCCAAACCCTCTTTGAACAAGAAAATGACTATCAATATCACTATGAGAGAACTCAAACTTCCTGTGAGTTTTATTCCTGCTTCTATAAGGCTGCGTCCTCTCTTTTTGATTTCATATCTCATTTTCGTATCTTTTCAAAATCCGCTTATCTTATCGGAATATATCCGACTTGTGAAACTATCTTCTGACCTTCTGCCGAGAGAACAAAGTCGATGAACGGTTTTACTTTCTTCAAAGACTTCACCTCGTAGTAGTACATCAATGGACGAACGATAGGATAGGTTTTGTTTTTGGCAGTTGCCACACTCGGAGCGATGTAAGTCTTGTTATCGTAACTTACTTTCAAGGCTTTCACACCCTTTGTGAGGTAAGCAAGTCCCACATAGCCTATTGCTCCTTTTGTCTGTTTGACCGATTGAATGATGGCACCTGTTGCAGGCATTGCAAGAGCTCCCGACATGTAGTTTTTGTTCTTCATAACACTTTCTTTGAAGAACTCATACGTTCCCGAAGAAGATTCCCTCGAATAAACGACTATCTTCATATCTTCTCCTCCTACTTGCTTCCAGTTGGTTATCTTTCCCGTATAGATTTGCTCCAACTGACTTCTTGTAAGTCGGCTTACCTTGTTTGCAGGATTGACTACCACAGCGATGGCATCGTATGCTATGATAACCTCTTTTGCTTGTTTGCCGGCTTGTTGAAGTTTCTTCTTCTCGGAAAACTTCATCTTTCGTGAACTTTGGGCGATGTCGCAACTGCCGGACAAGAGTGCGGATATTCCGACACCGCTGCCTCCGCCGTTAACGCTGACCTTGCCTCCTTTTGCTGCGTAAGCCTCGGCTTCTTTTTGACTTAGCGGCAATACAGTGTCGCTTCCTTTGATTTTCTGTGAATAGCCTGATAGCGAAATCAAGGCTGTAAGTAATAGAATTGCTGTCTTTTTCATCTCTTATATTGTTTTAATGTTTTTGATTGATTTAGAATTTATACTGTAATCTCAATGTGAATAAGTTATCTGCTATGTCTTTGCTGTACTTTGCTATTTGGTTTGTTTTTTCGTTTGAATTTATGTCGTAGTATGCCATAAGTCTTATATTGCTCGTGCATCTCCACAAGAGACCGAGACCGAGGCTTGATTGAGAGAGGTCAGCGGTATTGCTTATCTCATCTTTCGATAAATCGGTATTGGCATCGGCGTAAGAATACTTGACAACGGCACTGACAGGCAGGCGATAAATATCCTGCACAAGATAAATGTGGAAGTCCATAAAGTTACGCTTGTGATTGAAAGGCTTTGCAGGATCGTAAGTGTTGGCCTTTGGTGAAGCAAATGAGTTTTCCACTGATGGTTGAGTGCCGAACAGATATTCTGCTCTTACGTTCGTCAAGCCCCATGCGGTGCTTAGAGAGAATTGTGCGTCAAAACCGTAGTATGCTCTCATGTTTGTCGAGTTCGGCTCTACCTCTGACGCAACCCAGTTTTTGTTCCGTACTTCGTAAAGCACGCTGTCTGCATTGTTAGTCTTGCCACAATAAAGTGAAGCACCCAATCCCCATTCAAAATCGCCTGCTGCCTTATCGTATTTCAAATGACCGATGAAATCAAGCTTTGAATTGTCTTCCTGTCTTATGCCGTTACCGGAGAAAAGACCCGCTTCCAATTTCAAGCCTTCAAGAGTTGAATGTTTAGGTGCTTTGACTATCATCATAGCTCCCAAATCCCTTTCGTCGGGAAACAAATTTTGAAATAACCATGTCCTTTCAGGAGATTCTCTAAGAGAGGAAGAATAAGATATTTCGTCGCCAAACGGTCTGTCAAATACTCCGACCTTCATGGAGAACATCTTCAAAAACGGCTCTTCCATTTGAAAGTAAGCATCTTTCAAACCTATGCCTTTCTCTGTCAAGTCCAACTGAAATACACTCTTTGCATTCTTTCCTGCATATTCGAATTTCAACCGTCCTCTCCTTATTCCGTAACGAGCAAACGACTCACCGTCCGTTTGAGGATTGAAGCCCGTATTTTTTCCGACCTTTGTCTTTCCGTCTTTTTGGGAAAACTCTGCTTGTGCTTGCAGGTATGCTGAGAATTTCAGCTTTGAGAATATGCTTGTTTGACCTTCTACCGTCTCGATTCTTTCTTTTAAGAGAGTGAGACTGTCTTTTTTCGTTTCGATTTCCTGTGCCATTGCTCCTCCTGTGAAGAAGCCCAACATGGTGATGGTGTAAATTAACTTTCGCATTGTCTTCTGATTTTTTGACAGTGCAAAAGTAGTAGCTCAAAAGCGGAAGCGTGTTAACTGTATTTTAATCGTATATGAAATAATTGTGAACTGCAAAAAGAAAAGGCACCCTCATCAAGAGAATGCCTCATTACCAGATATTTAAACTATAAAGCTACTTTTTGAAATAGCGATTGTAAAGGCTTTCAAAGCCCTTGCCGTGTCTTGCTTCGTCCCTTGCCATTTCATGAACAGTGTCATGAATTGCGTCCAGGTTCGCCGCCTTTGCGTTCTTTGCGATACGAACTTTGTCTGCACAAGCTCCGGCTTCCGCATTCATGCGTTTCTCAAGGTTTGTCTTCGTATCCCAAACCACATCGCCCAAAAGCTCTGCGAATTTTGAAGCATGTTCAGCCTCTTCCCAAGCATAACGTTTGAAAGCCTCCGCAATCTCCGGATAACCTTCCCTATCTGCTTGACGACTCATCGCCAAATACATTCCGACCTCCGTACACTCGCCCATGAAATGAGCATTCAAGTCGTTTATCATCTCTTCACTCGTTCCCTTGGCAACCCCCAATACGTGTTCAGCCTCAAAGGTCAAACCATTTCCCTCTTCCATCAATTTGAATTTGGAAGCCGGTTGTTTACATTGAGGACATTGTGCAGGCGGTTCGTTGCCTTCGTGTACATAACCGCAAACGGTGCAAATCCATTTCTTTGCCATAATCTTTGTGTTTAAGTGTTTATAATTTCGTTCTTTGTTCTTCGAGAGCAAAATTACTAAAAAGATTCAAGAGACAAGCATTATAGGTATCAAAAACATTGTTATATACCTATATTCTTTGCTTATAGTCAGCTTTTATCCCGTTATAATCAAGGCTTTTCGAAGAATACTGCACCATAGCGAACAAAAAAGAGGCTCATAAGTTCACACCCACGAGCCTCAAGCTATTTATTAATTATGAAAAAAGTCAAATACACAATCTCAGACCTATGTTTCCATACTTATAATACGGTGCATTATAGTTGCGGATATTCACCTTGCATTTGTTTTTGTTGTGATAGCTCCCTCCGCGTAACACCTTATATAATCCGTTTGCCGGACCGACAGGGTTCTCGTAAGGAGAATTTCGATAATACTGTTCATCATACCAATCATTGCACCATTCATAAACATTACCACTCATATCATACAAACCTAACTCATTAGGCTTCTTTCCTGCCACCGCATGCGTTCTCTCTTTTCTGTTTCCCATACACCATGCCACCGATTTCACATTGTCGGAGCCTGAATACTGATACCCCTTGCTTCTATTACCGCCTCTTGCCGCAAACTCCCATTCCGCTTCCGAAGGCAGTCGAAAATTCTCCTTCGTAAGCTCATTGAGTTTCTGCACAAACAATATGCAATCCTCCCAACTGACCTGCTCCACCGGCAATTTCACCCCTTTCGAGTAAGAAGGGTTATTTCCCATAACCGCTTTCCACAAAGCCTGCGTTACTTCAGTTTGTCCTATAAAGAAATCCGCAAGCCTTACCTTATGAGCAGGACAATCCGTCATCTCTTTATCAAGACTACCCATCGAGAACTCACCTCCTTCAACCTTAATCATAGAGAAGTCCACCCCGTTCACACAGAAATTACGCTGTCCTCTCGAAATACTTCCGCTTTTCCTATTTTTGAAATGCGAAAACAAAATCTCTCCAAAACGTCTTATAACCGACATAAGCTGATGAATTTTTATCGAAAAACCAATCTCTCCGACCTATCTGCCAATCCCTGCAAATAAATCAATTGCAAAGGTATTACTATTTTCTCAAAACTCCAAGCCATACCACCTCCACATCGCTCTATTTTAACATTAGGCACGATGAATTTATTGTAAAATTTTATTTATTCTTTTTCGGGGGGGGGTAAATTATGGTTATTGAATATTTGCATAGGTCGTAAAAACAGGCTTTTTGAGGAAAAGATACAACAGAAGTAATAATCTCTATCATATTTGCAGATTTAACATATCGGCAAGCATATTACCACGAAAAACACAGAGCATTTGCACCCTTCAACAGGACAAAAAGACAATTCAACCACCGTCTCCTTCTACCCAACCACCCTTCCGGAAAAATAAAACGCCGTTGTAGAAAAATAAAA
>URCX01000027.1 GCA_900546465.1 uncultured Bacteroidota bacterium
AAGCCTTGAAAATGTGAGTTTTGAGTCAGATTTATCGCCTTTTCGCGTACCCTGTTTTTGATATTTTCATCATATTCGCCGGTAATGATTTTTTGAATTCTATCTTTTGTCTTTGCGTCAATGGTGTTATAATTCCAATATTTGCCCATGCGCATCAACGACAACAGTTTTTTGATTGCCTTTTCGGAATAGGAACCATAGTCTTTTTTGAAAGGCTTTATTTTCTCAAAGACGTCGGCGAACGTTTCGGGAAGACTGTGCTTTTTCTCAAACTTTTTCAATGCCTTTCCAATTTCTATTTTATCATCAACGGAATAAAGAATATGCCAAAGCGACATTTCCATTTCAGAAGTCAGAACTTTTTCATCAACACCGCATTTTTTCAGTCCTGAAAGTAATTCGGCTCTTGTTTCGTTGCAAGGATATTCTTTATCTTCAACGTAGTTCCAGCGATAGGGATATTCTGCTTTGCCTTTGCCTTTTTTGAACTTGAAGTATGAACTGAGCAAAGTGTCTTGCTTTATGGATTTCCGTGTATTCAACCAATCGAATAGTTCTGTATAGTCATCTTCTGACTTCAGTAATTCTGCTGTAACATCAACATCTATTTGTAGTTTCCCATTTACCTCTTTTTCTCGTTGATAAATACGCAAATTCTTCACGAATTGCCATAGTCGGAATTCTTGAAACAGTGGGTTTGATTTGGCAATGCATTTGATTGTCGCATGCTTTAACTCCCCTGTTTCTTTATCCATATAAGACAATTCTTCGTAGGGGCAATTCGCAATTAGCGACTTTTTACTTTTTAGTGGGCGTTGGTAGAATATGATGTCATCCAAAAGTAAATCTTTCAAATTGCGGTTGTTAATGCTGTTACGATACGCATCATTTGACGGATACAATTCTTTACAACAAGCGGTATATAACTCTTTATCTTGCAATTCCACATGAAATTCTTTTTGCTTTTCCAAGATTTGTTTCAGTTCGTCTCTGTAGAATTTGCGTTCTATCGTGCGAACCAATTTACCAATGATTTTTTGTTGAGGATTTGCAAGAATTGAATCGTAGATAAATGTTCCAACTGTTTTTTGACTTGAGCCTATATCCTTTTCTGTCTTTTTTTTCAGCAAAGTCCAATCGTCTTCTTTTGGGGCACGGAAAGAACGTTTTACATTACCATCTTTATCAATTTTCGGAGTTCCATCATTGTTCACATCCGTTGTTACAATGAATTCTTTGACCTTCCCAACCCAATCGAGCGGAACATTGCTTGGGCGTCGGTATATCCAGCCGTTTTCCAAATGGACATTGTACCAAGTATCTGTTCCCTTTTTTTCTCCAGTATCTTCGACAGAAACCACTTTCAATGCGAAAAATTCGACTTGCTTATTTGATTTTTCATCTTCTTCCTCGCCGCGTAATTGATAATAGCCTCGCTTTTGATTGAAATTTAGGAGTATCCATGCCAATTCTTCTTTTGTGATTGCTTGCGTCAATGCCTTTTTTCGCAAATAATAGATAGTCCAATCGTATGGCACTTTCTTGCCATCAGCTGTAAGTTCCGGCTGACGCTTATGAAAATCTTCAAGCATTTCATTGAACGAGTCTTGGAAAATAAACTCAAATTTTCCATTTGAGCTTTTTCTCCACGCAATTTTGGGTTCAGAATCCGTTGTGAATTTGCCGTAGCGATTCAGTTCTCTTGCAAAATGTTCCGGTAAAAAACCAAGTAGATTCAATACTCTGAGTAAGCGTTCACGGCGTAATATACAACGTTCCCGTAAGCGTCGGTTTCCACGTAATTGCGTACGTTCTGCTGTTTGTGAAACAGAATTCCCGCTCTCAAAATTCCCGATAATACTGCTGTCCATAGGAATTATCCTGCTTCCTGCACACTCTATTCCTACAAGTTCCTTTTTATTATCTTCTGTTTCTGCTTCGTTTACTACCGCCCAGCCTATGCTGTTCGTGCCTAAATCCAAACCTAATATTTTCTTCATCAGCTGTATGATTTTACTCTTTTAGTTGCCAAAGGTACAAAAAAACTTTGAAAAGCTTGTGTGGTTTCGAGAAAAATTGTATATTTGCAGCACTAATTTGAAGCAATTCACAATAAGGATTATTCCGTTGTGAGAACATTAAGAGTGGCGGTTTCGTTCTTCGGACGGAATCGTCGCTTTTTCTTTGTTTACCATTATTTCTGAAAGAAGTTTTCTTTTGAAGCATTACCTTTATTCGTTTTATTTGTGTGTTTATCAATCTTATGATTCTACTTTTGTAGAACAGTATTTAATCGAAGATTGTTTTGTAAAATGGCAGTTCTATCAATAGGGGACTGCGAATTTCTGTGGGATTCGGGCTTGGGGATATTTTTTCGTATCTTTGCATTTCTTTTTCAGTGTTCTGCGATGGTGAAAGAAGGTTTGGAAAGTTTGAAATCTCGCTTAAAAGGTGAGTTGCGTTTTGATAAAGTAAGTCGTATATTGTATTCTACAGATGCATCGGCTTATAGGCAAATGCCTTTGGCTGTGTTTGTACCGTGCAAAGATTGTGTGGAAGATATAAGATTGCTTTTGGATTTTTGTAAGCATAATAAAGTGTCGCTTATCCCTCGTGCGGGAGGAACCTCTCTTGCCGGTCAGGTTGTGGGAGAGGGTATCGTGGTTGATGTGAGTAAGAACTTAAAAGAGATAATCGAGATAAATAAGGAGGAACGTTGGGTCAGAGTGCAGCCGGGTGTCGTGTTGGAGGAGTTGAATATCTTTTTGAGACCTTATGGTTTATTTTTTGCCCCCGAGACATCGACAGCAAATCGATGTTGTATAGGTGGAATGGTTGGGAATAATTCCTGCGGTTTACATTCTTTGGTTTATGGAAGTGTGAGAGAGCATATCTTGGAGGCTAAGGTAATTCTTGCAGACGGAGAGGAAACGGTGTTGGGAAGATGTGATGAGAAGCAGTGTCGAGAAAAGGCAGAGAAGCCAACTTCTGAGGGCGGAATATACAGATATATACTTGATACCTATTCGGATTGTGAGATAAAGAGGGCTGTTGAAGAAGCATTCCCCGATAAAAGTCTTACAAGGCGGAATAACGGTTATGCTTTGGATACCTTGACGGAGGGCTTTCCCTTAAATCTTGCCCGTTTGTATTGCGGCAGTGAGGGAACTTTGGCTTTTGCCACTGAGTTCAAATTGAATTTACTTCCTTTACCACCAAAGGAGAAAGCCTTGGTGTGTGTACACTTCAAATCTTTACAAGACAGTTTTTATGGAAATCTGACAGCTTTGCGGCACAATCCCATGGCAGTGGAGTTGATGGATAACAATATAATAGAGGCTGCATATAGGAATTTGGAACAAAGAGAGAATACTTTCTTCATAAAAGGTAAGCCTAAGTCAGTATTGATTGTCGAGTTTTCAGCTGCAAAAAGAGAGGAGCTGGAACAGCAAGCAGAGGTACTTGTGCAGGATTTCAAGGCAGAGGGTAAGGCATATGATTTCAGTATTGTTTATGGAGAAGATACGAGGAGAGTGTGGAGTTTGAGAAAAGCAGGTTTGGGACTGCTGACCAATGTTCCCGGCTCTTTGAAACCTGTATCTGTGGTGGAGGATACGGCTGTGGCGGTAGAAAAATTGCCGGATTACATGCGGGAGTTTCAAAATATGCTTGACGCTTATGGTTTGAGTTGTGTATATCATGCTCATATCGCAACGGGAGAGTTGCATTTGCGTCCTGTATTGAACCTCAAAGAAAAGAAAGATGTCGAGTTGTTCCGAAGGCTTGCATACGATACTGCTTTGTTGGTAAAGAAATATGGAGGAAGTCTGAGCGGGGAACATGGGGACGGAAGATTGCGTGGTGAGTGGATACCCCTTATGTATGGTGAAAGAGTGTATGACCTGATGAGGGAGATGAAGCATGTTTGGGATTCGGATAATGTTTTCAATCCGGGTAAAATAGTGAACACTCCTGCCATGAACGACAATTTGCGGTACGAGGGGACAAAACGGAGTGAAGTACATACGTATTATGATTTCACCAAGGAACAAGGAGTCTTGTGTGCAGCGGAGCAGTGCAACGGAGCGGCAGAATGCAGAAAGAGCAGCATAATCGGTGGTTTGATGTGTCCGACTTTCAAGGTCAGCGGCAAAGAAGAGGAGAGTACACGTGCAAGAGCGAACATTGTTAGGGAAATGCTTTCATTTTCCAAAGAGAAAGACCCCTTGGGAAGCAAGGAAGTGAAGCAGATATTGGACGATTGTTTGATGTGTAAGGCTTGTAAAAGGGAATGTTCCTCCAACGTGGATATAAGCAAGTTGAAAAGCGAAGCTTTGCAGCATTATTACGATAAACATGCTTATCCTTTGAGCGTATTGTTGATGAACAGTCTGACACGAATGCAGAGAATAGCTGCAGTAATGCCTTCGGTGTATAATTTCTTTGTTTCTAACGACTTTACCTCAGGATTATTGAAGTCTGTCATGGGCTTTGCGGAAGAGAGAAAACTGCCGACAATTCAATCCTGTAACTTCGATAAACTGATTAAACAGGAAATCGGACTGAATGAGAGCTTTGAAAAATCAGATAAATCTACCATATACATATATATAGACGAATTTTCTCGTTTTCAAGATACAAAGGTGGCGAAGAAAGCAGTGGCATTATTTGTTGCTTTGGGTTACAGAGTGAAGAAAGCTCCTATATGCGAAAGCGGAAGAATAGCCATAAGTAAGGGAATGTTGAAGAAAGCAAAAAAAATTGCGAGAAAGAATATAGAAGCCTTACTTTCCGTGATTTCAAAAGACACACCCTTGGTTGGTTTGGAGCCATCGGCTTTATTGAGTTTGCGAGATGAATATCCTGTATTGGCAGAAGGCTACAAAGAGTTTGCGGAAATGAATCATCATGTCTATCTTTTCGATGAATTTATTGCGAAAGAGATAGATGAAAACAGAATAAAGAGTTCCTCATTCACCGATAAGGAAGAGCATATCATTCTTCACGGACATTGTCAGCAAAAGGCATTGATAGGAACTGCCTGCATGGAAAAAATGTTATCTTTGCCGAAAAATTACAAAGTGGAAGTTCTTCCGACGGCTTGTTGCGGTATGGCCGGAAGTTACGGATACGAGAAAAGACATTACGAGATGAGTAAACGGATTGCAGAGAGTGTTCTTGTGCCTGCGATAAAGAATGCATCGAAAGATACCATTGTCGCAGCCCCCGGCACAAGTTGCAGAGAGCAAATAAGACATTTTACCTCACGAGAGGCTCTGCACCCGATAGAAATACTATATAATGCATTGAAATCAAACAATAGAAATAATGAATCGCCTTTATCATAAAATGTTGGCATTGATAGACAGATTCATGTCAGACAGGTATATTCCGACATGGGTTGTATCTTTGATAGATGCCGTAATTGTTGTTTTGTCTGTTTTTATCTCGGGATTGCTTCTTGATGTTAAAGAGAAGTGGTTCCATTTTCCTTTTGACGCTTACTCTTTGCGATTTATCTGCCTTACAAGTGTTTTGCTTATATTGGCTTTGAGAGTATTTAATGTTCATCGCAGCGTTATAAGATACTCTTCTTTCAGCGATATGATGCGGATATTTTTTGCCGTGCTTTCATCTACACTTGTTCTTTTGGTAATAAATGCCGTGTATAAGCTCAATGCGGACATGGACTACATTCCCAAAGAACTTATTGTGATAGACGCCTGCATCAGTTATATGTTTCTGTTTATGTTTCGTATGTTTGTGCGATGGCTATTTGAGAAAGCATATAAGGCAGGAGTCAATACGGAATTGAATACGCAGGTTGTGATTTTCGGTGCGGGTAGAACAGGTACTGCTACGGCAAATACGCTTGCAAGTGCTTCGAGAAAATATTATATCAAAGGCTTCATAGACGATGACCCCAATCTTTGCGGAAAGACAATAATGGGTCAGAAAATTTATCCGAGGGAAAAGCAGGAGTTTTTGATTAAGTATAAAGATATAGACCAACTTATAATTGCCACAAACAGGATAAGCACGGAAAGAAAGAACGAAATCTTTGAGTTATGCCATGCAAACAAAGTAAAGGTTCTTACTGTGCCGCCAATAAGCACGTGGACTGATGGAAAATTAAGAGAAAATCAGATTCAGGAAATAAGAATAGAAGACCTTTTGGGCAGAAAGGAGATAAAAATAAACCGTAATCTTATTCATGGAGAATTATCCGGCAAAAGGATTTTGATAAGCGGTGCTGCCGGAAGCATAGGAAGCGAAATTGTAAGGCAGTTGGCAAATTTTCCTGTCGAACTTATATTGTTGGATGCTGCCGAAACACCGCTCTATAACATAGAAAACGAATTGAACGATAAGTTTCCGAATGTTCAAAAGGATATTGTCATTGCTTCGGTTAGCGATAAGAATGCTTTGAAGGAGGTGTTCGCAAAGTATCGTCCTCAAATCGTTTTTCATGCGGCGGCTTATAAGCATGTGCCGATGATGGAACGTTCGCCTTATGAGGCTGCATATAATAATATTATAGGTACCAAGAACATTGCAGATACTGCTTTGGAAGCAGAAACGGAGAAGTTTATAATGATTTCCACCGATAAGGCGGTCAATCCGACCAATGTGATGGGTGCAAGCAAGAGATATGCCGAAATGTATATACAGCAACTGAACTCTCGTGGCGAGACCAAGTTCATAACCACTCGTTTCGGCAATGTCTTAGGCTCGAACGGAAGCGTTATTCCTCGTTTCAAGGCTCAAATTCTTCATGGCGGTCCTGTAACGGTTACTCACCCTGAAATCACTCGTTATTTCATGACCATTCCCGAGGCAAGCCGTTTGGTTTTGGAAGCTGCCATTATGGGTAAAGGAGGTGAGATTTTTCTCTTCGACATGGGCGAATCGGTAAAAATCCGTTCCCTTGCCGAAAGAATGATAAAACTTTCAGGACTTGAACCGGGTAAGGATATTGAAATAAAATATACGGGTTTGCGTCCGGGTGAAAAGCTTAGAGAAGAGCTTCTGACACAGAAAGAGAACACTCTTCCGACATATCATGAGAAGATATTCATTGCAAAACAAGAGGAAGTGGATTCTCAGGAGGTTGAAAAGTGTATAAGCGAATTGGCAGAAATTCTCTCTTCCGACCAAGAGGACAGAGACATGGCAATAGTGAAAAATATAAAACGCTTAGTCTCCACTTTCAAAAGCAATAACAGTATATACGAAGTGCTTGACGAGAAGAATGAAAAGGAATAAGGCATTCATTGCAGGCAATCCTAAAAGCATAAATCTGCAAAATTTCAGAAGTCTTATAGAAGATTATTTTTCCGATACCGAAGTTTCGGCAGACATAAATTTCGGCATAAGGAATTTTTTCTCCGCTATTTTGCAAACAAGGCGGCAGTTGGCAGAGTTCAAACCGGATATTATCATATTATATCAGCTGAATCTTACCGCTTTCATTACTTTGCTTGCAAACAAAAGTCATATTCCGGTTCTTGCCGTGGGAGTGGGTAGCGATGTTCTGCTTATGCCGAAGCGTAATTTTGTTTTTAAGAGAATGTTACGTTATATTCTTTCGCATTCCACACATTACAATGCAGGCAGTGATTATCTTGCTTCTCAAATGCAGCAGTATTGTCCTATGGGCAGCCGCATCATGATTGCCAACCTTGGAATAACGCCTGTTAAGGCGACGGAGAAACAAAACATTATATACTCCAACCGTTTGCATTCGGAGCTTTACAGAGTGGAGTTTATAATCAGAGCTTTTGCCAACTTTGTTCGTAAGCCTGTATATGCAGATTGGAAACTTATAGTGGCAGGTTGCGGCAGGGAAAAGGAGTTTTCTGATTTGGCTAAAGCCTTGTCGATAGAGGATAAAGTTGAAATAACAGCATGGCTTTCTCCTTCACAAAATGCGGAAAACTATGCCAAGAGCAGAGTTTATGTGTCCATTCCGATAAGCGACGGAGTTCCTGCCTCTCTTATGGAAGCCGTGAGTGCGGAATGCGTACCTGTGTTGAGTGATCTGCCTGCTTATGAAAGTCTTAGGAAGAACGGTTTGCAAGCAATAATGCTGAGCGATGAAGAAATCGGGAATTGTGATTTCTTGGATAAAGCATTGACTTGTGATACCGCCGAAATGATAGAAAGCAATAGCAAATTCGTACAAGCCTTTTCAGATAAGGCGATAAATAAAAAACATTTCACTGACTTGTTCGACGAGATTTTCGCTTCCCTGAAACCATAAGATTGTCGAATGCAGGAAAGTAAAGTCTTTGACTTATGGAATTATAAAAAGAGAAGAGGCAAACGATGATGGTTTGCCTCTTCTTTTTGATGTAAAATCATCAGCTGTATTTTCTGCTTACGCTTCCCAGCTTACGACAAGGTTCCTGTCTCCGTAGGCATCGTCAACCTTTGAAGAACTTGGCCAATATTTATCATCGTATGGCAATGGGAATGCTGCTCTCTGTCTGCTGTATGGTCTGTCCCAAGTGTCTGAGCAAACCACCTGCATGGTATGCGGAGCGTTCATGATGACGTTGTTCTGCTTGTCTGCTTTTCCGTCTTCGATTTCTTTTATCTCTTTGCGTATTTCAATCAAGGCATCGCACAAACGATCCATTTCCGACAGCGGTTCGCTCTCCGTCGGTTCTATCATCAATGTTCCGTGTACGGGGAAGGCAACCGTTGGTGCGTGGAAGCCGTAGTCCATCAATCGTTTTGCAATATCGCCGCATTGTACTCCCGAACTCAATGAGAATTGGTTGCAATCCATAATAAATTCGTGGGCACACATGCCGTGTTTGCCTGTGTAAAGGATGTTGTATGCCGTTGCAATTCTTGCACGCATGTAGTTGGCGTTCAAAATGGCGTATTTGGTTGCTTGTTCCAAGCCTTCTCTTCCGCACATCTTCAAATAGCCGTATGTTATCGGCAAAAGACCTGCACTTCCGAAAGGAGAAGCTGAAACAGGCGTTCCTTTGTGTGAGCCGGTGGATACAATCGAGTGCGTAGGAAGGTAGTCTGCCAATTTGGCTGTCGCTCCGATGGGACCTACTCCCGGACCGCCGCCGCCGTGAGGCATTGCGAAAGATTTGTGAAGGTTCAAGTGGCAAACGTCTGCTCCCATGTAACCCGGGGAAGTCAAACCTATTTGAGCGTTCATGTTGGCTCCGTCCATGTAAACCAAGCCGCCGTTCTCGTGAATGATGTTTATGATGTCTATGATACCTTCTTCAAATACTCCGTGAGTCGAAGGGTAAGTTATCATGAGGCACGAAAGGTTCTCTTTGTTGGCTTCGGCTTTTTCTTTCAAGTCCGCAATGTCGATTTCTCCTTCGGCAGTGGTCTTGATGACTATTATATTCATACCTGCCATTGCAGCCGATGCAGGGTTGGTGCCGTGTGCCGAAGCAGGAATAAGACATACCGTTCTGTTCTCTTGTCCGTTTGCTCTCTGATAGTTTCTTATGGTGGTCAAACCTGCATACTCTCCTGCGGCTCCCGAATTCGGTTGAAGGCTTACCTTTGCGAAGCCGGTGATTTCGGAAAGCATTTTGTCCATGTCGGCAATCATCTCATAGTATCCTGCGGCTTGTTCTGCCGGAACGAATGGGTGAATGCTTGTGAACTCTGCCCAAGTGAAAGGAATCATCTCCATGGCTGCGTTCAACTTCATCGTACAAGAACCAAGCGGTATCATGGCACGATTCAAGGACAAATCCTTTACTTCCATTTTCTTCAAATATCTCATCATTTCGGTTTCGCTGTGATATCTATTGAAGATTTCCTGAGTAAGATAAGGTGTTTGTCTCTTCAAATTGTTTGGTATGCTGTCGGCTTTCCTGCATTCAAATTCGTTATATGTCTTTCCGGCTGCTTCCGCCAACACTTTCAATATACGTTCAATCTCTTTGCAACCTGTTGTTTCGTCCGTTGAAATTCCTATTGTCTCGGAATCGATTGACAAGAAGTTCATCTCGTTTTTCTCAGCCAAACTGCAAACTTTTTCTGCGGCAACAGGGCATGTCAAACGAATGGTATCGAAATAGTATTCGTTCTTTTGCTTGTATCCGTAAGCCTCTGCGGCTATGGCTATGGTTGCTGCGGTGTTGTTTATGTCTTCCGCTATCTCTCTTATACCCTCTTGTCCGTGCCAGCATGCGTATTGTCCCGCCATTATGGCAACCAAGGCTTGTGCCGTACAAATGTTGGAGGTTGCTTTTTCTCTCTTGATGTGTTGCTCCCTTGTTTGCAATGCAAGACGAAAGGCTTTGTTGCCTTGTGCGTCCACAGTCATGCCGATTATTCTGCCCGGCATTGTACGTTTGAAGTTTTCCGCACAAGCGAAATATGCTGCCGAAGGTCCGCCGAAGCTCATCGGACAACCGAATCTTTGTGTTGAACCGCAAACACAGTCTGCTCCCCATTCTCCCGGAGGTGTCAATAGAGCCAAACTCATTATGTCGGCACTGACTGCAACGAATATGCCTTTTGCTTTTGCATCGGCTGCGAATTTGGTGTAATCCTTTATTTCGCCTTTGCGGTTAGGATATTGGAGTATTGCTCCGAAGAAAGTCTCGTCCAAAACCGTGCTTTCGCTTCCCACAACCACTTCAATGCCGCGAGGTAAGGCTCTTGTCTTGATAACATCTATGGATTGCTTGAACAAATCCTCGCTTACGAAAAACTTACATACATTTTCTTTTTGTTGAGCTCGGCTGCGGGAACCGTAGAACATCAACATGGCTTCCGCACACGCTGTTGCCTCATCAAGCAATGACGCATTTGCCAAAGGCATGGAGGTAAGGGAACAAATAACCGTTTGAAAAGTAAACAGTGTCTCCAAACGACCTTGGGAAATTTCTGCCTGATATGGAGTGTAAGAGGTGTACCAACCCGGATTTTCCAAGATATTTCTTTGCAAAACGGCAGGCGTAATGGTGTTGTAGTATCCTTGTCCTATATAAGTGTTGTATATTTTGTTCTTTGCCGCCAAGCGTTTCAACATTGTGAAATATTCATATTCGTTCATTCCCTCCGGAAGGTTCAAAGGTTTTTTGAAACGTATCTTTTCGGGAATGGTTTTGTCGATAAGTTCATCTACGCTCTTCACGCCGATGACTTTCAACATCTTTTCAACCTCCGCAGGTTGCGGACCGTTGTGACGGTGTGCAAAATTGTTTGTTATCATCTTGTTTATACTGTTTATTTGTTCTATTCTGTTTTTCAAGCTCTTGAAATAGCCTCCAAGGGAACGCCGTTTGAGAAAATTAAAACGGCGTTTGGCAAAATTCTTTCGGCCTTTCGTTCCGATTGAAACGGCGTTTCGTTTTTCTCTGCTGCGAGAAGGAGGATTTCCTCTTTGAAACGACAAAATTACAACTATTTTTGACACGATACAAATAAAACCATCAAGAACTTTGATTGATGAACAAATGCCTCAAAAGCGGGAAAGTGAAGAAGCATTTGCTTTCGTGCTTTCTCCCATGCTTGAAAAGACTCTTTCCGTGTAATCGGATTAAATTTACTAACTTTGCAAGCGTTTATCTTAACACATTACGGAAATGAACATTGCAGCCGTTTTATGGGACATGAACCCCGTTGCTTTCTCTCTCGGTTCGTTGGAATTGAGATGGTACAGCCTTTTGTTCGCCTTGGCTTTTGTTGCAGGCTACTGCATTTTGAAGACAGTGGTGTTTGACAAGGAAAAAGTTCCGGCTTCTTACCTTGACCGTTTGGCTTTCTATGTCTTCCTCGGCGTTTTGATAGGAGCAAGGCTCGGACACTGTCTTTTCTATGAACCTTCCTACTATCTTACGCACCCGATTGAGATGTTGTTGCCGATAAAAAGCACGGCGGAGGGTTGGAATTTCATAGGTTATCAGGGATTGGCATCACATGGCGGAGCAATAGGAATATTGATAGCAATATGGCTTTATTCCCGCAAGACGAAGTTGCCTATGTTCTGGGTGTTGGATCGTTTGGTCATCATCATAGCTCTTGCAGGTATGTTCATACGCTTGGGCAATCTTATGAACAGTGAAATTTACGGAGTGGCAACCGGCTGCGATTGGGGATTTGTGTTTCTGAGAAACGGAGAACAAATTGCCAAGCACCCGACACAGCTCTACGAAGCAACGGCTTACTTCCTTTGTTTCCTTGTTCTGCTTTTCTGCTATCTGCATGCGAAACGCAAACCGAAGAACGGGGTATTGTTCGGAATGTTCCTTGTGATAGTATTTGTTTCACGGCTTATAATAGAACACTGGAAGGAAGTACAAGAAAGCTGGGAAGCATCTATGGCATTAAACATGGGACAGATATTGAGCCTTCCGTTCATTCTTGCGGGCATTGTGATATTGGTTTTGGCGTTTATGAACAAAACAGGAAGGGTAGCGGATATTGCAAGCCTGAAATTGGAAGACAAAACAAAGAAAAAGTAAATCATAATACTATAAAGAAATGAAGCAACTAATCTTAGTAAGACACGGACAAAGCGAATGGAATTTGAAGAACCTGTTCACGGGTTGGACAGACGTGGATTTGACAGAGCAGGGAATAAACGAGGCAAAGCAAGCCGGCAAGACCCTTACGGCAGAAGGCATCGAGCCGCAAATATGCTTCACCTCCTATTTGAAAAGAGCGATAAAGACATTGAATTTCATGTTGGACGAAATGAATATGGACTATCTTCCCGTGGAGAAAAGCTGGCGGTTGAACGAGAAATCATACGGCGACTTGCAAGGCAAGAACAAGGCGGAAGCAACCGAGAAATTCGGAGCCGAGCAGGTTCTTTTGTGGAGAAGAAGTTTCGATGTGCAATCTCCGAAACTCTCACCCGAAGACGAACGCTCCCCATACATGGATAAGAGATACGCAGGCATAGACAGGGCTGAACTTCCTTTGACGGAGAGTTTGCAGGATTGCATAAACCGTTTGATGCCTTTCTATCGGGAACACATACTCAAAGCCTTCGCGACACATGACACCGTATTGGTGGTTGCACACGGCAATTCGTTGAGAGGAATAGTCAAGACACTTAAACAAATGAGCAACGAAGAGATAATCAAATTCAATATCCCGACCGGCATACCTTATTTATTTGAACTGAATGACGACCTTACTTTGAAGCATGACCGCTTCCTTGCCGACGAAGCTACGCTGAAAAAACTTATGGACGAAGTAGCCAACCAAGGCAACAAGAAATAAGTCGGAACAACGACAAAAAGAAGAACCCGCTTTGCCGAACAAAATTGCAAAGCGGGTTTTCCTTTAAGATAAACACCTTATGACTTAATCATCATAACGTTTGAAGTTGCCGTTCTTGTCGAAAACAATATCGATGCCGTTATTCAACTCCACCTCATACTCCTTGCGTTCCTTCTTAATCTCGATCACGAAGTTGTTGCTGTGTTTTGTCTTGATGTAAGTCTTTATCGCCGCAGGAACAATACCTTCCGGCACAGCCTGTCCGCCTTTCATCTCGACACTCTTCCAGTTGCCGTCCTCATCGAACTCGACTTCGGAACTATCTTCAAAGCGTACCTCATAATCCTTATCGAACAAACTCTCATCACAAAGAATTAAAGCAATGGTTTTGTCGGGAAAATAAGCCTTTACAAACTTCTGAGCCTTTGAAGGCAAATCGGAGAACTCCACAATCTTGTTATCGGCAGACTCGCACGCCATGAAAGGCAGCATTGCCAAAAGAACCACAATACATTTTCTCAATTTTCTCATCTGTTTACGTTTTTTTGATTGAATATTACGCCATACAAACGCATGAAACGCTTTGTTTATTGCAAACGTACAAGAAAAACAGGACGGTATCCGCTTACAACATAATATCGCAAAACAAGCCTTCCGCCTGTTTTATACCATGTCCGAATATACGGAGCGAAGTTTTGCAAAACTCGCTTGAAATAGAGAAAAATGCTTACCTTTGCATCCTAAACAATAAATAAAACACAAGATGAAAAAACAAAACCTTGGCAAGTCGCTGTGCCGATTGATAATGGCAGTGGCAATCATGACATTCTCGCTTCAAGCAATGGCGTACGACTTTGCATACACTTATCAAGGAAAAGAATTATACTACAAGATTACTTCTGATAGTACAGTTGATGTTACATGTTATTCTTTCGATCAATCTGATAATAATCACGTGAGTGGAGAAGTAGTTATTCCAAGTTCTCTCGAATATAATGGTATAACTTATAGCGTTACTTCCATCGGAAGTTTTGCATTCGCCGGTTGCAGCGGTTTGACTTCGGTTACTGCTCCAAACAGCATTACTATTATTGGGCAGTATGCGTTTTCAGATTGTAGCGGGTTGACTTCTGTCAGCCTCCGGAATGGCATTACGTCTATCAGTCATTGGGCGTTTCTTAATTGTACAGGTTTGACTTCTATAAATATTCCGAATAGTGTTACTTTTATTGGAGAATATGCCTTTTTCGGTTGCAGCGGTTTGGTTTCGGTTAACATTCCTGATCAAGTTACTTCTCTTAGAGATGGAACGTTTCGTAATTGTAGCGGTTTGACCTCTGTTACCATAGGTAATGGTATTACTTCCATAAAAGAGGATGCTTTTTCCGGTTGCACCGGTTTAATGACGCTGAATTTTAATGCCATCAACTGCCAAGACTTCAGTGCTGATTCCAATATGTTCGGTATATCATTAACCACTCTGACTATCGGAGACAGCGTACAACGAATACCGGCGAATTTTGTGAGATATTGCAACGCTTTGACCTCTGTTACCGTACCTAATAGTGTTACGGAGGTTGGACATGACGCTTTCCGTAATTGTGGAGGTCTGATAGCGGCTATACTTGGAAATGGAGTAAGTAATGTTGGAAACAATGCGTTCAAGGATTGTTCTTATCTGACATATCTTACCATCGGAATAAGACTTGAAAGAATTGATGATAGTGCTTTTGCTAATTGTTCTTTATTGACTTCAATCACATCCTTGGCAAGTGTGCCGCCTGTGATTGTAAGCAGCAATGTTTTTGCGTATCCGAATAATTGCACGGTAACGGTGCCTTGCGGTAGTTTGGAAACTTATACGGAACAAACGAATCGTTGGAACCTGCTATTCAACGGACGTATTTCGGAGGGGTTGTCTTTCGGTTTGTCCGTATCTGCAAACGATGAGGCATACGGCAGAGTTGAAACAGATACTCTGTCTTGTGCAGGAAGAACTCTCATCGCAACGCCGAACGAGGGATACAGATTTCTGTCATGGAATGACGGCAATGCGGAGAACCCGAGAACAGTAACCGTTATGAGCGATACTGCCTTTACGGCAATATTTGCGGAAGCAGAAATCACGCCGACAATCACTGTAACGGTGAACGATGCGACTATGGGCAGTGCCTCATATACCATGGACGGCAACACCGCAGTACTGACGGCGACAGCAAACGAGGGTTATGAGTTCACCGGTTGGAACGATGGCAATACGGAGAACCCGAGAACGGTAACTATTACAAGCGATACAGCTTTCATGG